>NZ_JADQAN010000037.1:0-8886 GCF_022129425.1 Psychrobacter sp. Ps1
TGCTTTGTACTCAACAAAAAACTTGGTAATCCGCCTCTTCAGTTTGATTTGCTTATTTCAAGTTGAGAGTGGGGTTATCTTAGGTTTTTTGAGCCAGTACTGATAATAAATTACCTACTTTATCTAAGCATTCTTGGTATTCAGCATCACAATCGGATGCGACCGTAATACCACCACCTGCCCACAGGTTGATGTGTCTTTCTTTATTAAGGCTGTTATCTGACGAAGCATTGACTTGCAATGTACGAATGAGCACGTTCCATTGACCACTACCATCAAAGTTCATATAACCCATAGTGCCGCAATAAGCACCGCGTGGCGTAGACTCCAGTTCAGCAATGATCTCAACGGCGCGTTTTTTTGGTGTGCCAGTGATAGAGCCAGCAGGCAGACTACCAAACAATACAGCCAATGGATGAGTATCAGTTTTTAGCTCAGCAGTAATAGTACTAACCATATGATGCACATTGCTAAAGCTCTCAATCGCAAATAACTGTGGTACTTTTACACTGCCAATTTTGGCGTATTTGCCCAAATCATTGCGCAGTAAATCCACAATCATGACATTTTCGGCGCGGTCTTTTTCGCTATTGACCAGTTGCTGCTTATACATCTCATCTTGCTCGTCAGTAGTACCTCGCGGCATCGTTCCCTTGATAGGCTTTGTGCGAATAGAGTGTTTGCCAGTGTCGACCTCTCTAGTGAATGTGAAAAACAACTCAGGTGAGCAGCTTAGCAATTCAAAATGATTGCTGTCTGCGTTAAAGCTGTTGCTTCTATTTAGATAATCACCATCATTGCCCTTAACGCTCACATATCCTGCAAAAGGCGCTTTTGTATTGCGATATAGCGCAGGCAAATAGTCAATAAGCGAAAAGGCTGATTGAACATCGTTATTTTTACACGCTAAACTGCCAGACCATTTCTGTGTCAGGTTTATCTGATAGCAGTCACCTTGTTGTAGATAGTCTTGTGTGCGATTAAATGCTTGTTGATAATCAAGCTTACTCCATCGCGGACTTAAAACTAGGGGAGTGATGCTTGATGCATCTTTAAACTGTGGTTTATTGAGATATTTATCAGACAGTTTTCGATCCAGTTCGTCTAGGTAAGAGGTAAGAGTCGTTATAAAATTATCGTTTGTCTGATGACCAATACTCTCAGAAGTGTCATCGTTAGTTAGATGAGTCTTTAACGCCCAACCTGTATCAGTATGTGCCGTAGGTGTTAGATAAATATCATAATGTCCCAACGAAGCACACGGCTGCATTGCCAATTCAATCCTATCGGCAGGGCTTAGCTCATGGGCCGCAATATCATAACCAATAAAACCGATTAGCCCATGATAATAACTGGGTTTCGGTCTTTCTTCGTTATTGATATATGACGTGTCGTGATTGGCTTTTTGAGTATTGCTATAAGCGATTAGTTCCTCTTGCCATTCTAGATAGCTCATATAAGCTGTCGTGCCAGCATAACTATTGTTATCGCTATTTACATCAATATCGCGACGCACGCCAGTACTGCGACAACTCTTAATCACCTTATAAATATTGGGTGAACTATTAAGAGCTTGCTCATCATTGGGATAGACAGACCAGCTGACTTTTGGGAGTAAACCGATCACGGGTCGACCATCATTATTAAGCCAAACAAGTTGCCAGTTTGCTTTAATATCTTGGTCGAGCAAGTGACGCTGTAGCTGCGGCATCAGCTCTGCAGCAGACAAATCACCAAAACGCCAGCTAGGTTTGCTAGCTGGCGATGGCGCAGAATCTGTCTGCTCAGTTGTATTGTGATTTGATACAAGCATGGGTTAAGCGTCAAACTTTTTGATAATTAGCGTAGCGTTAGTACCACCAAAGCCAAAGCTATTACTCATCAAGGTTTCAAGATTTGCTTCACGCATTTCGGTGACAATATCGAAACCTTCAGCAGCAGGGTCCAAGTTATCAACATTGATACTTGGAGCGATAAAGCCGTCCTGTAGCATCAGTAGACAATAAATCAGCTCTTGTGCACCAACAGCACCCAAGCTATGACCTGTCATTGATTTGGTTGAGCTGATAGCAGGTACTTTACTGATGTCATTATCAAATACTTTAGCAATCGCTTTAAGCTCAGTAATATCGCCTAACGGTGTACTAGTACCATGGCTGTTGATGTAATCGACACTTTCTAGACCCGCTTCGGCCAAGGCTTGTTGCATACAGCGAACTGCACCTTCACCGCTTGGCGCAACCATTTCTGCACCATCAGAGCTGGCACCATAGCCAACGATTTCAGCCAAAATATTAGCGCCGCGTGCTTGAGCATGCTCCAGACTCTCTACAACCACCATTGCACCACCAGCAGCAATCACAAAACCGTCACGGTCTTTGTCATAGGCTCTTGAGGCAAGTTTTGGTGTGTCGTTATACTGAGTACTAACTGCGCCCATGGCATCAAACATACAAGACTGTGTCCAATGCTCAGCTTCACTACCACCAGCCAATATCACATCGGCTTTACCCAATTGGATAAGCTCAGCAGCATGACCGATACAGTGTGTCGAAGTCGCACAAGCAGAGGCGAGCGAGTAGGAGACGCCTTGGATTTTGAGGCCGGTTGCTAAAGCAGCTGATACTGAGCTGCCCATTGTCTTTGGTACTGCCATTGCGCCGACACCGCGTAGACCTTTTTCGCGCATAGCATCGATAGCATTGACGATATTTTCTGTTGATGCGCCGCCCGAACTTGCCACTACACCCACTCGTGGGTTGTTATTGATAGTATCAAGTGACAGGCCAGAGTGCTCAATCGCATTTAGCGCACTAACATAAGCATAAAGACTGGCGTCACTAAAGAACCGTTTCAGCTTACGATCGATACCACTGGTATCCAGTTCTGATTGATTGATACTACCGCTCACGTGTGATTTAAACTCGTGCTCAGCATAAGAATCGTTAAATGTGATGCCAGACTGACCTTCTTTAAGGGCAGTGGTGACAGTATCTAAATCATGTCCAATACAAGAGACAATCCCTGCTCCAGTAATAACGACGCGGCGCATATGCTATTCCTTATAAGTAACGACTTGCTAGCAGTTGGTTGCAATAATCGTGGTAAATCTATATATGATGTTTAACTATGGGTTAATTCGAGCATTATAATGAAAAAATAGTCTATGTAGATAACGATAGCATGGATTTAGGTAACTAAATTCTGTTAACGGTCTATCAGAGGCAATATAAATTCAGTGTACAATTATGCTCTCAGTTATGGCACATGATAACGTATCAAGCACTGGAAATCTTTGGACAAGTGTAAAATAACGACAAAATAACACTTATGACTGAGTTTTGAGTAAAGAGATGAGAAGCTAAGACTAGCTACTGACTATGGACGGAATTATACTTTAGATACAAAATTTGTGATTCTAATAACATTGTTCGCACTGACACAAGTTACGATAACTGGCTAAAATAATAGATTCATTAATTATTAATAATTAACTATCATATTAAAATACAACTATATTAAAAACCAACTCATCATATTAAGGACATCACGATGGCAAAGCGTAGTACTCTTTCTAAAAGCATCAATACCATTGGCTCTTTTACTCGAAACAACCTAGAGCGTGTAGGGGCTATGATTGACAGCGTAAACGCTAAAACCAGCAAACCGCGTCAATATAAAGCCGTCGACCTAGGCGATGAAGACTACCAACAAGACTTGTTTCGTGAGCAAACGTTGAAGGCGACGCAGCAACTTTTAGGACCACGTTTTGCTACTTATGGTAAATACGCCAAGAAAGTCGTGCCGAATAGCTTTTTTCAATCGACAGTTGATGGTGCATTTGCCCAAGTGGCCAACCTCGCTGCCAACTGGAGTCAACTTGACTTACCTAATGAGCATCGCTTTGCCAATATTGCCACTTTAGATGACGAAGAGCGTTATGCGCTAGCTACTGATATTGCTAATCAAAACCGCGCGCTTGCAATGATGGGTGGTTTGACAGGTTTAGCAGGTCTACCAGGTTTGCTCGCTGATACATTATGGCTATTACTGGTTTCATTACGTACGGTTTATCAGATTGCTGCTGTATACAATAAGCCGCTGACAGGTAAGCAAGGCGTCAAGATGGCGTACGAACTACTATCAAACGCTGATTTGAGCAAGATGCAAGAAAAACAAGCGCTACTAGCTGGTCTAGGTATTGGTAAAGGTTTGCTCGATAATGCTCAGAGCAATGGACTGCATAGTGAACTTAAAAATCTCGGTCTGAAAAATAAAAATGTAAATTTCTATGCTGAGCAAATAGACAAAGTCGCCAGTCAAGTAGGTATTGATTTAGATCAGATTAATTTATCATGGGTTCGTCGTTTTATTCCTGTTACCGCAGTAGCGATCGGCATGCATTATAATAGCCAGTTGATTGATGAAGTGATTGGTGTTGCTCAAGCGACCTTTGCGCCAGAAGCAAAACTGGCCAATCGTGCCATTACTGATGACAGCAGCAGTGAGGCTAAAGTAGAAAAGGCTAATACTGATGAGGCGAAAAAAGACACAGAGCCCAAAGAAAAAAGCAGTGATCCAGAAAAAGTTACTGATAAGGAAGAAACTAGCAGTAAAAAAGACGCAGACAAGCAAACGTCTGATAAAAAAGCCAAGTAATAAAGATATTATTTGCTAGTTGGGCTATATATTTATAAGTACAGCGGTATTTATCTTAGTTTGATTGAGCAACATGACTTGAAAATTAGGATAAATACCACCACTTAGTTACTATCAAGTACCATTTCAATGTTAAACATCTTTTCTTAATGATGCTTGAGCTCACTTTGTTTACTTTATTTATTACGCTATTTTTCGGCGAAAAAACGATAAAGTGATACAATGAGAGGCTGAATGCATATCTATCAAATGTTGTAAAGCGAAACCATTCATAAGTGGTTGAAATAGCAGCAACAACTCTTTATAATACACTGTCCTAAAAATGGGTGCCCCGAAATCTGCAATTATTGTCAGATAGATGGTGCATTGGCCCATTTTTTTGTTTTATACCAAACGGGAGAAGGATGCCTTATGGCAACAACTAACCAATTGATTCGTAAAGGTCGCAAAACCATCAAGGAAAAGTCAAAAGTTCCTGCGTTGGAAGCGTGCCCACAGCGTCGCGGTGTATGTACTCGTGTATATACTACCACGCCAAAAAAACCTAACTCTGCCATGCGTAAAGTATGTCGTGTACGTTTGACTTCAGGCTATGAAGTATCAAGTTACATCGGCGGCGAAGGTCATAACCTACAAGAGCACAGTGTTGTTCTAATCCGTGGTGGTCGTGTAAAAGATCTACCAGGTGTACGTTATCACACTGTTCGCGGTGCATTAGATTGCGCAGGCGTTAAAGACCGTAAGCAAGGTCGCTCTAAGTACGGTGCTAAGAAGCCTAAAGTTTAATAACTAAACGTTATTAGATAAGCTTTTTGCACTACCCAATAACTGTGCATGGGTTTGGTGTCAGTAGTAATATCGCTTTTATATAAATATATATCTGTGATTTGCTCTTAAAACATACCACCATGCAGTAAGGCTAACTGATAACTCACTGCTATATCCTAATGATAAGTAGTCGATGTTGTGAATGTTAGACACTCCTGAAGATAAGGAAATTTATTATGCCAAGACGTCGCGTCGTTGCTGCCCGTGAGATCCTACCGGATCCTAAGTTTGGTAGCCAAACTGTTGCAAAATTCATCAACCATGTAATGAGTGATGGTAAAAAATCTACTGCTGAGCGTATCGTTTACGGTGCACTTGAGACAGTAAGTGAGAAGCGTAAAGTTGAAGATCCAGTATCTTTCTTCGAAGAAGTGCTAGAAAATGTACGCCCAATGGTAGAAGTAAAAGCTCGCCGCGTTGGCGGTGCAACCTATCAAGTACCAATGGAAGTACGCCCCTCCCGTCGTACTGCATTGGCTATGCGTTGGTTAGCTGAAGCTGCTGCTAAGCGTTCTGAAAAATCAATGGCTTTGCGTTTAGCTGGCGAATTGAATGATGCTGCTGATGGCAAAGGCGCTGCTATGAAAAAGCGTGACGAAGTTCACCGCATGGCAGATGCTAACAAAGCATTCTCTCATTACCGTTTCTAAGCTACTTTTTAATAGTAGCTTGAGATTAGAGGCTCATGCCATTTAATCTTACATTGCTGTTTATTCTATTGATTGCCGCCATCATCATTCGGTCATATATAAATGTTATTTATTGATGACTGAGGTGGCGGACATCTATCCAGATGTCTCTCTGAACAAATACAGTTTTTGCTGGAGAGCATCCCAAATTTGATGCCGCACTATTCTTAGTATTTGCTCTTTTTTTGTCCGTATTAGGCTCAATAATCAGTAAGTAATATTACGAAGCTGAACGCTTTGTCATAGAGTATGAGGTAGAGACACAATACATTATTATATACACGACTTTTCCTAGGAAAACACTATGGCTCGTAAAACTCCCCTAAAACGCTATCGCAATATTGGTATCTCAGCGCACATCGATGCTGGTAAGACAACCACTACAGAGCGTGTTTTATTCTATACCGGTGTTAGCCACAAAATTGGCGAAGTACATGATGGCGCAGCCACTATGGACTGGATGGAGCAAGAACAAGAGCGTGGTATCACTATTACCTCAGCGGCAACAACTTGTTTTTGGTCAGGTATGGCTAAACAGTTTGACGAACACCGTATCAACATCATCGATACCCCAGGTCACGTTGACTTCACGATCGAAGTTGAACGTTCTATGCGTGTACTCGATGGCGCTTGCATGGTTTACTGTGCAGTAGGCGGCGTTCAGCCACAGTCTGAGACCGTATGGCGTCAGGCGAACAAATATAAAGTACCACGTCTTGCATTTGTAAACAAAATGGATCGTGTTGGTGCTGATTTCTATCGTGTTATCGAACAGATCAAAACTCGCTTAGGCGGTAACCCTGTACCATTGGTTATCCCAATCGGTAAAGAAGATGACTTCGAAGGCGTTGTTGATCTAGTGACCATGAAAGCTATCTATTGGGACGAAGCGTCTCAAGGTATGCAGTATGATGAGCGCGAAATCCCAACTGAACTACAAGAAAAAGCAGCAGAATACCGCGAGCATCTTGTAGAAAACGCTGCTGAAGCAAACGAAGAGTTGATGAACGAATACCTAGAAAACGGTGAGTTGACTGTAGAACAAATTCACGGTGCTATTCGTCAGTTAACTATCGATAACGAAATCATCCCGCTTCTTTGTGGTACTGCCTTTAAGAACAAAGGTGTACAGAAGATGCTAGATGCCGTTATTCAGTATCTACCTGCACCAATCGACGTACCTGCTATTAAAGGTATTCTTGATGACAAAGACGAAAGCGAAGGCAGCCGTGAAGCATCAGATGAAGCACCTTTCTCAGCACTAGCGTTCAAAATCATGAATGACAAATTCGTTGGTAACTTAACCTTCGTACGTGTTTATTCTGGTGTAATGAAGCAGGGTAGCAGTGTTTATAACCCAGTTAAGATGAAGCGTGAGCGTGTTGGCCGTATCGTACAGATGATGGCAAACTCTCAAGAAGAGCTTGCAGAAATTCGTACTGGTGATATCGCAGCTCTAGTCGGCATGAAAGATGTGACTACTGGTGATACGCTATGTGATGAAGACAACGTGATCACTCTTGAGCGTATGGAATTCCCAGATCCAGTTATCTCTCTAGCTGTTGAGCCAAAGACCAAAGCTGACCAAGAAAAAATGTCAATCGCTCTTGGCCGTTTGGCAAAAGAAGATCCATCGTTCCGTGTACACACTGACGAAGAATCTGGTCAGACAATCATCAGTGGTATGGGTGAGCTACATCTAGAGATTCTTGTTGACCGTATGAAGCGTGAATTCAACGTTGAAGCAAACATCGGTGCACCTCAGGTTGCTTATCGTGAGACGATTCGTAACACTGTTGAACAAGAAGGCAAATTCGTACGTCAAACAGGTGGTCGTGGTAAGTTTGGTCACGTATGGTTACGTCTTGAGCCACTTGATCCAGCTGGCGACACTGAATATGAATTCGCTGAAGAAGTTGTTGGTGGTACTGTACCAAAAGAATTCCACGGTGCTGTTGATAAAGGTATCCAAGAGCGCATGAAAAACGGCGTACTTGCAGGCTACCCAGTAGTTGGCGTAAAAGCGACCTTGTATGATGGTTCTTATCATGACGTTGACTCTGATGAATTGTCATTTAAGATGGCTGGTTCTATGGCCTTCAGAAAAGGTTTCTTAGCAGCTGATCCAGCGCTACTTGAGCCAGTAATGAAAGTAGAAGTTGAAACACCTGAAGACTACATGGGCGACATCATGGGCGATCTTAACCGTCGTCGTGGTTTGGTACAGGGTATGGAAGATCTACCTGGCGGTACTAAACAGATTCGTGCTGAAGTACCATTAGCGGAAATGTTTGGTTATGCCACTCAAATGCGCTCTATGTCACAAGGCCGTGCAACTTACTCAATGGAATTCCAAAAGTACGCTGAAATTCCAAAATCAGTTGCTGCTGAAATCATCTCTAAGTTCAACTCTAAAGATGATGACGAGTAAATAAAACTTACTGAAAGTGACAATATAGAGTATGTCTGTGTATTGTCACTAAAGAATACGCCAATAACTTGTTAAAAGACTTGTTATTGGCCGCGATTTTCTTATAATATCTGCACATTAGTATGTGCAACCTTTTAACAATTATCTTAATGTGGTCAAAATCGTCTTAATAATCATATTTATATGAGTTAAGTCTTGAACCCCAAAAAAAGAGGAAATACCCATGGCAAAGGCCAAGTTTGAACGTAACAAGCCACACGTCAACGTCGGTACAATCGG
>NZ_JADQAN010000038.1:0-8307 GCF_022129425.1 Psychrobacter sp. Ps1
GTTTGGCATATCTATTAAGTAAGTAGCGTTCAATAATATACGTTGTGTCTTATAACTACTTTTGCAAGAGGTCTATTCAAACCTAAAAAAAAATTAGCTTTACCTAAAGTTTTATCGAAAGATGAATGCACCATCTATAGCTTTAATTATTCTTCTACTGTAGAGAGACTCTACAACCATAATCATATACAATTTTTACATGGAAAAGCTGTAGGCAATAATACTAATACAATAGTTTTAGGTATATCTGCCTTAGAAAATAAGATTCTAGTAGAAGAAAAGGCCTATGGGTTCGTAAAATATTATCAAAAACTGGTTAATAGTACGGACTATCAATTTCTAGGAGGTAATCCTGATATAACTAGTCTAGAGAAGGAAAAATTTGGGACTAATACCCTTGGTTTAAATGAAATAATTGAAATATATCTTTGGGGACATTCTTTAGACTCTTCTGACAGCGATTATATTAAAGAAATGTTTAGTTTTAACCAAGGCCCGAAACCTTCTATAAATTTAATTATTTATTATTTTGGCTCTCCACATGCACAGCTTGCCAACTTAATTTGGATAATGGGTAAAGATGTAATCGAAAGATGGATGAAAGAAGGCTGGTTGGAGTTTTTAGAAAGTCCAGATATTTATCGACTAAATATGGAAGAAGGTTATGTAGATAAACTTAGTAAACGAAGTGAAAGAAAACCACTAGAATTATTTGGTAAAGTAAAGAAAAATTCGGTTTTTTAGTATGTTTAGAATTTGTTCATATACTGTTTCTAAATTCAGAATGTTACCTGAGGAAGTAAAAATCGATAATAAAAAGCCACTCCCTAAAGAGTAGCCTTTTATCATCAATCATCTAAAAAATGCTAGTTATTGCGGACGGCCTTGACCATGTCCTTCAGGTTTTTTATACCCTTTAGCAGTCATACATGCTTCCATCTTTTTCATATCATTTTTACTTGGACGACTTTCTTTAGTCATTTTCACGCCAGCTCGTTGAGCACAATCATCCATGGCTTGCTTCATATCCGCTGACATCGCAGGTCTTTGATGGTTGCGATCGCTTACGCCATTTGATGTGCCGCCTGACGCACAGGCGCTAACGCCAACAGTAGATGCCAAGATAATAAATAGTAATTTTTTCATAAGAAGTCCTTAAGAGTTTCAGAGGTCATGCAGGAGTGAGTAATGTCAATTTGTGTTAGCTATATCGTTATTAACCAGTTGTTTCTATATCGTATTCGCTTACGTGTCATACCTAACCATTTAAATATTAATACATTTAACTTTTAAGTATCTTTAATAAATATTAAGAAAGGTAACGTAGCGAAGTAACTTAAGTCTTAGTTTATATATCAATTTCCATTCATAGCTTACAGTTTGCGCTTTGCTTTATACCAGCAAATAAAAAAGGCCATCCTATAAAGAGTGGCCTTTTATCAATCATGACTAACGGTATTAGCTGACTTCTTTCATACCTTGCTCAAGCATCGGCTTTAAGAATATACCCGTGTATGATTCTTTAACTTCCGCCACTTCCTCAGGCGTGCCTTCAGCGATGATCATGCCACCACCTTTACCGCCTTCAGGGCCTAGATCGATCACCCAGTCTGCCGTTTTGATAACATCCAAGTTATGTTCGATGACGACGATAGTATTACCTTTATCGCGTAGGGCATGCAGGATATTGAGCAGCTTATCGATATCATGGAAATGCAAACCAGTGGTTGGCTCATCCAAGATATACAGCGTCTGTCCCGTATCACGTTTGGCAAGCTCGCGAGCCAGTTTGACACGCTGCGCCTCACCACCTGATAGTGTTGGTGCAGACTGACCCAAGCGAATGTAGCTCAGACCCACATCCATCAATGCTTGCAGACGACGATAGATGGCTGGTATCGCTGAGAAGAACTCAACGGCATCTTCAACCGTCATATCAAGCACGTCAGCGATGGTTTTGCCTTTATAGTGAATCTCTAGCGTCTCACGGTTGTAGCGTTTGCCTTCACAAGTATCGCACGGCACATACATATCTGGTAAGAAATGCATCTCAACTTTGATAAGGCCATCGCCTTGGCACATCTCACAGCGTCCGCCTTTTACGTTGAAGCTAAAGCGACCAGGCTTATAACCACGGGCGCGCGCTTCTTGGGTCTGGGCAAACATCTCACGCACCGGGGTAAACACGCCAGTATAAGTCGCTGGGTTTGAGCGCGGCGTACGGCCGATTGGACTTTGATCGATATCGACCATTTTGTCCAAATGCTCAAGACCGCTAATGCTTTCAAACTTGTCAGCAATCAGCGTTGAGGCATTGTTTAACTGAGTCGCTGCCAATGGCATAAGCGTACGGTTAATCAACGTTGATTTACCCGAACCTGAGACACCCGTCACACAAGTCATGATACCAACAGGAATGGTCAAATCCACATCGTGCAGGTTATTACCTGATGCGCCTTTCAGCTCGATGGTCATCGGTACTTTCTTGGCTTTAGCCTTACCTTTGACTTCGACATCGATAGTTTTGGCTTTATGACGGACAGTTGGAATCTCAATTTTTTTCTTACCAGACATATATTGTCCAGTCAGCGATTCTTTGTTTGCCATGATGTCATCGACTGTACCTTGGGCGATCACGTGACCGCCGTGTACGCCTGCACCGATACCGATATCAATCACGTGATCTGCTTGGCGAATCGCATCTTCATCATGTTCAACGACCAGTACGGTATTACCCAAATCACGTAAGCGCGTTAGGGTTTTTAGCAGGCGATCATTATCACGCTGATGCAGACCGATGGATGGCTCATCAAGTACATACATGACGCCCATCAGACCAGCACCGATTTGGCTGGCCAGACGAATACGCTGCGCTTCACCGCCCGATAGTGTTTCGGCAGAGCGAGCAAGGGTCAAATAATCAAGCCCGACGCTCACAAGAAAGTTTAAACGCTCATTAATCTCTTTAAAGATTTTTTCGGCTACTTCACCTTTATGACCACCAATCTTTAGCGTTTTATAATAGTCAGCAGCGTCTCCGATAGACAGCTTAACGATTTGAGCGATAGTTTGGTCATCAACACGGACGTTACGTGAGATTTCATTCAAACGCGCACCATCACAAACGTTACAAGTGGTATCTGCTAGATATTTGGCTAACTCATCACGCACCAAGTTACTTTGCGTTTTAGCATAACGGCGCTCTAGGTAGGGAAGCACACCTTCAAACGGTACAGTCTTATTCGTCTTGCGACCGCGCTCATCGGTAAAGTTAAAGGTCAGCTTTTCTTTACCAGAGCCTTGCATGATTAGGTCTTGCTGCTCTTTGGACAGATCCTGCCATGACGCATCCATATCGATTTTGAAATGTTTACAGACAGTGCTAAGCAAACCAAAGTAGTACGCATGACGCTTGTCCCAGCCATTGATTGCGCCCTGATTAAGCGACTTCTCATGATGAGTAATCAGCTTTTCAGCGGCGAAATATTGACGTTTGCCGAGGCCATCACAGCTTGGACATGCACCATATGGATTGTTAAAACTGAACATGCGTGGCTCAAGCTCAGGCACCGCGCGATCACAAATCGGACAGCTGTGCTTGGCAGACATCACTTGATTATCAGAGCCGCCCTCAGTAGGATTACCATCCATAAAGTGCAGCGTCACTAGACCTTGTCCCAAACGTAGCGCGGTCTCCAAGCTCTCAGCGACGCGGTTACCTAAGTCATCACGTACTTTAAAGCGGTCAACCACCACTTCGATGGTATGTTTTTTCTTCTTATCCAACGTCGGTAGCTCGTCGGTGTCATAGACATCACCGTCAACGCGCACACGGACAAAACCTTGTCCAATCAGCTGCTCAAGTAAGACGGTATGTTCACCTTTACGCTCGCGAATCACCGGTGCCAAGATCATAATCTTGGTGTCATCTGGCAAGGCCATGACCTGATCGACCATCTCAGTGACCGACTGCGCAACCATTGGCTCACCGTGCTCAGGGCAATATGGCGTACCGATGCGTGCATAGAGCAGGCGCAGATAGTCATAAATCTCGGTAATCGTACCGACGGTCGAGCGTGGGTTATGGTTGGTTGATTTTTGCTCGATAGCAATCGCAGGGGATAGACCCTCGATACTATCGACGTCAGGTTTCTCCATTTGCGAGAGGAACTGACGCGCGTATGCCGATAAACTCTCGACATAACGACGTTGCCCTTCAGCATACAAGGTGTCAAATGCCAACGAAGATTTACCAGAGCCAGATAGGCCAGTAATTACCACGAATTTATCTCGTGGAATGTCTAAATCGATGTTTTTTAAATTATGAGTACGTGCGCCGCGTATTGCGATATGGTCATGTGCCATCGGTTACAGGTTTCCTATTTGCTAAAAGGGGATTGGGAAATATCTCAAATCAAAAAGTAAGTACAGATCAGTAAAGTGGTTGGTTAAAACGTGAATAATTCTAAATTTATGGTGTTGTTATAAGTAGTGTTTTTATAAAAGGTACATATATGTGTAAGGTAAAAGTTATGCCAGCCTAGTTGTTCATTTTCTATTGTTGTTTGGCTTTATATTTTTTGTCGTTCCTATGACTATTTTTTATAGGACTCAGTAAATCTAAATCAAATCAGTGTTAAGTAACAGGCATCGTTTGTTATGGTTTTGACCAAAAATGTCATTTTATAGAAGCGTTCGTCGTTACGTAGATATGGTGAGTGAGCCATTAATTTTGCTGACAACATTTTACTTTATTGTCATGGTGACAGCATTATTCAAGGTGTCACTGTGCATCTGATGCACTTGGTAACAAAATAATCTCGTAATATGAATGGCTTGGGTTAAGGGCGCATACGTTACTGCACCAGTAAGACAAAAGTCTCGGCAACCAAACGGCGAATGTCTTATACTAGGGGGCTTGATTTATAGGCCAATGCCTTGATAAACCAGTAGTGATAAATCATGGTATGGCACAGTGTTAGTCGTGAAAGATAGCAATGAGCAACCAGCAATGATCAACCAGTGAGGCAAGTATGAATAGCGTAGAGAAACGGGCAATCCTCGGAGTCGGTGGCATCTTTGCCTTACGTATGATTGGCTTGTTTATGATTGTGCCGGTATTTTCTGTTTATGGTGACAATTATGCACACGCGACGCCGTTTTTAATTGGTTTGGCCGTTGGTATTTATGGCTTAGGGCAGGCCATCTTTCAGATACCGATGAGTTTGGCTGCTGATAAATTCCCGCGTAAGCCTATTATCTTTTTGGGATTGATACTGTTCGCCGTCGGCGGCATGATTGCAGCAAATGCGACAGATATTTACGAAGTGATCATTGGTCGAGCGCTGGCGGGTAGTGGTGCGGTCTCTGCTGTGCTGATGGCGTTACTGGCTGATGTGACTCGTGAGGAAATGCGTACCAAAGCGATGGCTACGATGGGTCTGACGATTGCTACCTCTATTATGCTGGCCTTTGCCTTTGGTCCATTATTAGTCGGCTCGCTCGGTATCTCTGGGCTGTTTTGGCTAACTTCAGGATTTGCTATATTGGCGATGCTGCTATTGGTGGTAGTACCGACGCCTATGCGCGTGCTCAAGCACAATCTGGATAATAAGACCATCGGTCAACAGTTAGCCACTGTCCTTAATATTGGCGATCTTAACCGCTTACATATCGGTATCTTTGCGCTACATCTGACGATGACAGCGATATTTGTGATATTGCCGCACCAGCTCAGTGACGTACTTGGCTTGTCAGTACGTCAGCAAGGCATGGTGTATTTGCCACTATTGTTTATTGGTTTCGCCATCGCGATACCGTTTATTATCATCGCCGAAAAGAAACGCAAAATGCGTCAGGTTTTTTTGGGTGCGATTGCATTAATGACCGCCGCTTTAGCCATACTCGCGCTTGGTAGTCAGGTCGGTATTGGTATTATATTGGGCTTGCTGCTGTACTTTATGGGCTTTAACCTGCTTGAGGCGACGATTCCCTCATGGATATCTAAGCGTGCACCAGTCGCTAATAAAGCGACCGCGATGGGGCTTAACTCTTCTAGTCAGTTCTTTGGTGCATTTGTAGGCGGGGCAATGGGTGGTCTGTTATTAGGCCAGCCTAATTTGTTGGCGTGGGGCATACTGGCTATTATTATGGGTGCCGCACTGCTTATCATTATTCCCATTTCTCAGCCACCTTATCTATCGAGCACGACGGTTACTATTCCCAAAGACATCAATATCCAAGACTGGTCACGACAAATGCTGGCAGTAGATGGTGTTGATGAGTTGGTCGTCATGGCAAAAGAGCAAGTCGCTTATTTGAAGTTAGATAAGACACAGTTGACGGATGATTCACGTCAGCAGCTATCGAGTTTGGCGCAAAGTCCGCTAGATATTTAATATGATATATAACAGCTTTAGGCTTATGTTTTTATATAGAAATAAAGCCAAATAGCAAAAATTGCACAGACAGCAGTCTCATAAACCACCAATATCAATCAATAGAAACTAACTATTTATCTCTATTTAAAAGGAATTAATATGAGTAAATTTAAAATGTTGTCTGGTAGTGTCATCGAAGGTAAAAAGAAGGCACATCGCTCAATAGCCAAGTTAACCATAGGTCTTGGTTTATCAGCCATGCTGCTGACATCTGGTTGCGCTACACAAAATATTCAGGCCTATCAGAACACCACACCAACACTCGACATGCATGAGTTTTTTTCGGGTCAAATTGATGGTTGGGGTATGTTCCAAGGTCGAAATGGTGAGGTCAAAAAGCGCTTTTATGTCGACATTGATGCAACCCATGAGGGATACGATGTCATTATCTTAAACGAGAAGTTCTCGTGGGCAGATGGCACGAAATCGCAGCGTATATGGCGTCTGACTGAGCAGACAGATGGCAGCTGGAAAGGTGTCGCAGGTGATGTTATTGGCGAGGCAGCAGGGAAAGTGGTTGGCAATACGTTGCACTGGAATTACTTATTAGAGTTACCTGTCGAAGACAAAACCTATAAAGTAACGTTCGATGATTGGATGTATCTTATCAATAAGGATGTCATGCTCAATCGCTCAGTGATGAAAAAATTTGGCGTAGAGCTGGGTAGCGTGACGTTAAGTATGCATCGTAAGCCTTCTGATGCTAACTAGAAATCTCTAAATCATTTGATAATAAGTAAGGTGCTATACAATATCGATAAAGGTGAAAGGTGTTCTTCAGCATCTTAAAATGGCAGAATAGCAGCATATTTATCTATTACCTGTTATTTATTGGACTCTACAATATCGACTAGTATATCAAGATAGAGTATCTAAGCGACATAGACTGACGTGCACCATAGGTAGCCTATAGATATTTCGATAAAAATTGGTTAAAGTAAAATTATACAATTGATAGTGTCAAATGATGCTATCAGATAATGATTAAAACAGTTTATTAAATTATTCATAAGTAAAAGGACGGTATCATGCGCGGAGTCAATAAAGTTATCATCATCGGTAACCTCGGAGCAGATCCTGAGGCACGCCAATTCAGCAATGGCGGTAGCGTAACCAATATCTCGGTTGCGACATCAGAGCAGTGGACAGACAAACAAAGCGGCGAAAAAAGAGAGGCGACAGAGTGGCATCGTATCGCACTTTTTAACCGTCTAGGTGAAATCGCAGCGCAATACCTGCGTAAAGGCAGCAAGGTTTATATCGAAGGTAGTTTGCGCACACGTAAATACCAAGACCAAAGTGGTCAAGACCGTTATATTACTGAGATTCGTGCTGAGCAAATGCAGATGCTTGATGGCGCGACAGGTGGTGGCGGTCAAGGCGATAATGTCTTTGGTGGTCAAAACTCAAATCAGGGCGGTGGCGGCTATGGTAATCAAGGCGGTCAAAGCAATCAAAACAACTTTGGTGGTCAGCAAGGCGGCTACAATCAAGCTGGCGGTGCAGCAGCTCAAGGTATGGCACAAAGTGGCAATCAGGGCGGCTTCAATAACCAAAGCGCTCCTGCTCAGCCTAACCAATTTGGTCAGCAAGCGCAAAAGCCTGCACAACCAAAACCGACAGCCATGCCAGATGGTCCTGTAGATGACGATATTCCGTTCTAATTTATATAAGAAAGAAAGTGTAATTTTTGTGCGTCAGAGCCCCGTATTAACGGGGCTTTTTTAATGCTTGCTATAGTTGATTCAATTTAAAAGAGATACAAGGCAACTGAGTGCAGATGTATATATAATAGACCTCTTGCAAAAGTCATAATTTAAGCTCGGAATTAATGATACCAGCAAACAGCTTCATTCTAAGATCATAG
>NZ_JADQAN010000039.1:0-6582 GCF_022129425.1 Psychrobacter sp. Ps1
TTGGCATATCTATTAAGTAAGTAGCGTTCAATAATATACGTTGTGTCTTATAACTACTTTTGCAAGAGGTCTATTCAGCATTTTCAAAAACCGCATTCAAGAAGCTTTCAATCTGAGGGCTTCTCATTAGGTAAGGATTGTAGTCAGAGCCTGCTGAAAAATTCTTTAGGGCATGCTCTTCATCTTCAACGCTTGAGGTTAGATGTTTAACTAAAAACCCTTTCCATTGACGCGACTCGACTTCCTCTATATTCACAATATTAGGGACAATAGTTGAATGCTCGTCAAGTATCTTTTCCAAGGCAGTATTGATAGCAGGTCTTGTTCCTTGGAAACTTTGAACGAAATAACCTTCGCTAATGACTAAAGCTGAAACGATATCGTTTTCTTCAAAATATCTACGCCAGTACTCAAGTGCGCGAGTCAGCTCAATCCCAGAATCTAGATCAACATTTTTGGCGATATATGTCATGTGGATAAGAATATGTTCGCCATGCCTTTTTCTATCTTCTGAAGGTTGGCTTGTCGTTATGTTCATAAGAAACCTTATTTATAAAAAATTCATTCAAATCAAGGTATACTTTAAGATAAAGTATAATTAATAACGTTTTTTATCATTTGCTATGATTTTTTTAGATTTATAACATAGAAGTTTCAATGATATAGCATACCGATATCCATAGTAGTAAAATTATACTACAAAGTTGTCACGTTCAGTATCTTGGCATTATTCCAATAGTTAACAAGTCTAATCTATATTCTCCTATAGCCCTGCCTCAACGCACTTATACGACTAAGTCATGTTTAGTTGTAGACTAAACTCTACAAGCATTCATCAGGGTCTGTCATGTTTATTAAGTTAGCGTATTTATAGGTATATAAAACATAACCTACCCTCAATAAACAGCCGTCTACGCTATATATAAACAGTTTTGTATAAACGACTTTGTTGCATACTAATTGAATAGCTAACGTATCAATACCGACCCATCTCAACTGTTGTCTCAGCAAGTACCGAATCGCCTTGCCATGCTTGTACATCTACCGTATATAGATGGTCTTTACCACCAGAGCAAGGCGGCTTATATGCACCGCCCGCCTCACCTTTACGGTTACGGTATTCTGCAACCATCTCAATACCGACTGGTACTTCGTAAGTATGACCGAATACTTGTGGCACTTCTGCGCTCGTAGCACCCTCTGGTAACGCGAACTCGACGATACCATGGCCACCATGCTGCATACGTTTGTTGCTTACATCGTTATAGACGAATACCAAGCTCTCCGCGCCTGCCGGAATGTTTGAAACAGTCATGCTAGGCGTGGCTGGACTTTTGCCATCATAATTCAGACATTGCTGCCCCTCAGGTACTTTTTTGCCATCCCAAGCGGCATCATTAAATTCAACATCCATTGCAAAAGCATTGGCAGATAAAGCCAAGGTTGCCAAAACTGTAACCGATTTTAAGGTAAAGAATTTCATACTTGTTCCTTTAGGTAGCCGATGCATTAATAACGATAGTCCATCTTATTTGGTAGATTAATTTTGATAATTGAATATAACTTTATAATAAATGAACATGGTTAAGTTAATCATATCGTTTAGCATTTTTGTTAATCCTCTGGACAAGCAATGAGCGCTTCTACAGGCTACATACAAATACTGTCTCAATAAGCATGCTTGCAGCATCGTAGGTTACTCGATAGGTATTTATCTGATTGGGTATGATGTAGTAGTATCTGAGTCATTGTATCTACACGATTAAAAATAATAGGATCATCATGTTTATCGAAGATAAGATTGCCAAAGAAAGTATGACTACTAAGATTTCGACCCCAAAAATCATCTTTTTTGACATCGATGATACCTTAAGCCGTAACGGCATTATCGCTGAACACAATAAAGCGACGCTTGAGCAGCTTGCAGATACCGATATTAAACTAGTGATTTCGACTGGTCGCTCTAAAGCCATATTGCCTGAAGACATTTTAGCGTTGCTTGATGCAGATATATTGGACGCCATTATTTGTATGAATGGACAATATAGTTTTGATAAAAGCGGCCGAATCAGCCACTACCCGCTAACGGCTGAACAGACAGATAAAATCGTACGCCTGTGTCAGCAGAGTGATTTGATTCATAAGTTTGACTCTGCCACTCATATCGCGTGGTCAGGTGAAAATGAACGTTTACGCGAGTTCAATGCTGTCACGCCCAATTCGATCCTTGACCCTGAGTACTACAAATCAAATACTGTCTATCAGTGCTCGGTATTTTTTAACAATCAGCAAGAAAAAATGCAGGATATCGACTTTGCCCAATATGATTTAAAACTGGTACATTGGCATCAGATTGGTGCCGATATATTGCCAGCAGAGGCATCAAAAGCCCGCGGCATCAAAGATATGTGTGAGTACTATGCAGTAGATGCAAGCGAATGTATGGCATTTGGTGATGGTATGAATGACCTAGAGATGTTCGACTTGGTTGGGTTTGCTGTGGCCATGGGAGATGCGCAGCCAGCTTTAATAGAACGCGCTGACTTTGTCACTGGGACGATTGAAGAGTATGGTATTCAAACCGTGCTTAATCAGTTAGCAATGAAGTCGTAAGACTGTTCAGGCAGATAAAGCCATTAATGTTCATCTAATTAACGTTCATTTAAAAAAAGCCCTTACTAACCGATTAGTAAGAGCTTTTTATTATGGTCTAATTTTATATAGAAAATATAAATAAAATCTTTAGCAATGATGATTCAATCACATTGACGATCGTTTTGTTCTTCTACAAATCCAATAGAGCGTTAAGGCCTCAATTAAGGCATGGTTAAGCCACCATCGACAGCGATAGATTGTCCAGTAATAGCCATGCTCAAATCAGATGCCATGAGCAATACTGAATTGGCAAAGTCAGCTACCGAAGTCGCTTGGCGCAGCGGCGTCGTAGTCGCGATATAGTCAAATACCTCTTCAGTGGTTAAGCTGCTTGCGTCGGTGGTTTTTAATAAGCCACCTGCTAGCAAATTAACCCGAATACCATACTGTCCAAGCTCGCTCGCTAGGTTGCGGGTCAGTCCAATCAATGCTGATTTAGCCGTGGTGTAATCATAATAGGTAACCACTGGGTTGTAGACAAGATTGGTCGATATATTGATGATTTTTCCTACTTGCTGCGCTTTCATTTGCGGCAGCACCGCTTGTACTGTATTGACTGCGCCTTTAACAATACCATCCATTTGTTGTGAAAAATGCGACCACTTTACTGTTTCGATACTGGTGTACGCAGCGCTTGGATTGAACTGATAATTCGGCAAAGCATTATTGATCAGTATATCGATACGTCCATGACGAGTGATGACTTCAGCTGCCATGGCTTGTACTTGCTCAAGATCGGTGACATCCGCCTGATAAGTAAATGCTTGGCCACCTGTCGCGATGATATCAGCCACTACTGCCTCAGCAGCCTCTTTACTATTGAGGTAGTTGACGCAAACGATAGCGCCTGCTGCTGCCATTTGCTGTGCAATCTGTGCACCAAGCCCCCGACTGGCACCAGTGACTATGGCAACTTTATCCGTAAGCAATGCCGGTATAACTGAGTGGCTTTTATTCAAGGCATTTTGAGTTGAGGTACTTTCGGTCATTGTGCTGTATCCTTTATTATTATGGTATGGTTGGCGGCTTAGAGCCAAAGGCTTATACTTACTTAGATGATATTCGTCATACTTCGGCCTGCGCCAATCATAGCATGGTTATATGCTATCTTTTTTCGATTCGACGTTAGCAGCTCGCTAGCAATTCTACCCAAAATTAGCTGTCATTAAGTTAGTTTTACTACTCATCTCATTAGCCCAACTGGCTATTTTTATTAGTATTATTGAGCATTACCTTAGTAACAACCCTTTAATTTGTATAAATTAATGACCATAATGGTTTTATTGGCCATGTCAGGCTTTTATCTTTTTGACTTTTTTATTGAATTTTTCTGATTTGCATTATCTTTATTTAGGAGAGATATTTTGACCCATTTATCATCGTCCCATCCAACTACTCACACCTCGGCTAGTGTCGGTCTTATAGTGCCAAAAGCATTATTAGCAGCGGCTGTCGGCTTGGTGCTTGCCAGTTGTAGCAACTCTGACAATGCAGCGGATGGCAGTTCTGCGGCGAGCAATGAGACGCTGAACCTTTACAACTGGTCAGAATATATGCCGCAAGAGATTTTAGATGGTTTTGAAGAAGATACTGGCATCTCAGTTAATTACACCACATTTGACTCTAACGAAGCGATGTATGCCAAGCTCAAACTACTCGATGATTCTAGTCAGTATGACTTAGCGATTCCATCGACTTATTATGTCGAAAAAATGGCGAAAGAAGGACTACTGCAAGAACTAGATAAATCTAAATTGAGCAATTTCAAAAACCTTGATACCTCATTTACTAATACCAAAGTCGATCCTGATAACAAATACTCTATCCCTTATATGTGGGGCAGCACCGGTCTAGCCATTAACGGTGACAGTGTCGATCCAAAAACTGTCAATAGCTGGAATGACCTATGGGATCCTAAGTATAAGGGTCAGGTGATGCTGACTAATGATGTGCGTGAAGTCTTTGGTATGGCACTGCTGACTCTTGGCTACTCAGGTAACAGTAGTAATCCTGACGAAATCGAGGCCGCTTACGATAAGCTCACCACGTTGATGCCAAACGTCAAAACTTTTAACTCTGATGCGACACGTATGCCATATATCGAAGGTGAGACGGCACTTGGTATGACATGGAATGGTGAAGCAGTCATGGCCAATGACGAAGGTTTGACCAGCTTGGTTTATAAGTATCCAACCGAAGGCGCTATCTTATGGATGGACAATTTTGTCATTCCAAAAAATGCCAAACAAGTTGATGCAGCACATAAATTTATTGATTACTTGTTGCGTCCTGAAAATGCAAAAATCGTCAGCGAAGAGATCGGCTACGCATCACCGAACATAGCAGCGCGTGATCTGATGGATGAGAGCGTCCAAAACAATCCAACGATTTATCCTTCTAAAGAAGTATTAGCAAAAGCTGAGTTCCAAGAAGATGTGGGCGATGAGGCATTGCAAGTGTATCAACAGTACTGGGATAAGCTAAAGACTGGTCGTTAATAGTTTTGATTTAGCACTTTAAAATAAAGTAGTCTTTGAAAAATAAAAACGCTGATCCTAAATGGTCAGCGTTTTTTTGCGCTATAAATGTAAATCCGTCTCGCCGCCCTGCTCTTTCATTCGGCGCTGCTCGCGGCGTTGATAGCCCAGACCGGATGCAGCAAACCAATGCGGTTTCGATGTTTGCAGTAAATCACTCAGCTGCTGCAACTGAGTTTGCAAGGTTTGGGTCAACCAAAAATAGCCCTGCCACTCAAATGCTAGGTGCTGTACGCTTGGATACTCTGAGACGGCGATTCGAGTAATGGGCCGGAATACTTCGTCACTTGGACTACGTAATACCGCTGCCATATGCTGCATCGCTTGGGTTAGCTCATGCTGATAATGTACCAATAAAACATGATTTTCTTCATCAATTTCGATATTTGCCAAGCGCGGTGCCGCACTTAACAGTAAGTCAATCGTCCCGATAATATTACGATGGGTACGTTGAATTGTCTCTAGCGTTTCCTTTTCAATACCTGACTCACTGGCCGTCGCCGCGATATGGGGTCGCACAGCCAGCAGACGTTTATTAATCTGTTGTAACGCTGTGACCAACGCTCTATCAACGGGTACTTCTTTAACAGGAAAAGCCACTGGGTTTAACTTTTGAACAGAGTCGTCCACCACTCCATCCGTCGCGTCAATATGATGACCTACGCCTGCATAGAGACTACTACAAGCATCAAGATTACTACTCAATAAGAATCGCCACATCAACGTTGATTTGAGCGGCAAAATCAGCGTCACTGCTACCGAAACGCCTGTCCCCAGTAAGATATTTAGCGCGCGGTAGATACCATCTTGACCAATGCTATTATTGCCTAAATCAGAGACAATCATCAGCATAGTGATACCCGTTAGTAGTCCTGTATACCCAAGCTGCCTGACGGCTAGATAGCCAATGATGCCGCTGAGCAGACCAATGAGCGCATAGTCCACCCATAGCCATGCGCCTGCATTTTGAATGAACCATAACACCCCAAGCGCAGTACCAATACCTAATAAAGTACCGATTACGCGCTCTTTCGCCTTAGTATAAATAGCACCTTGGTATTGCAATAACCCTAGAATAATGAATACTGTAATGGTCGTCCATTCACCGTGCGGAAGATTGGTGATTTTATTGACCAATAAAGCCAATATCACAGCCGTGCCTAGGCGTGTGGCATGTAAAATATCTGCATGTTGGTAGCGAACATAGGGTTCGACAAATGGAGCAATAATACGCTGATAAAGGGTGGGTTTCACGCAAGGCTACTCTTTTTGGGTGGAATATTTAAGTGAGACATTCTAATAAAGTATTATTAAAATAGACCTCTTGCAAAAGTCATAATTTAAGCTCGGAATTAATGATACCAGCAAACAGCTTCATTCTAAGATCATA
>NZ_JADQAN010000003.1:0-193652 GCF_022129425.1 Psychrobacter sp. Ps1
TTTCTTGGTCATGGTAAACTCCTCGTTGAGTCGTTAGTTTACCAAGTTTACTTGTACGGTTTCTTCAGCATAGCTCAGTACAACTGTCATAATTAAACTGGTTTTGGCTGTATACTCTACTGTTATAGAAATGTATAGTCAGAATACAAACGCTAGTTATAAGCTGTATGCTACTAGTAGCCGTTTACTTGTATATGGTTGACACATTGGTAGTAAACAAATACTACTACGCTTTAGTGTTTATACTTATAATGAGTAAACTAAAAACCTAATGTTCCACTCTGACAGTTGTTGATTATTAACTAGGTATCGATATCACACATTTTATGAATACAGAAAACATAATATCTGCACTTAACAACCCCATGCGTCGTCAAATCATAAAGTGGTTGAAGGACAGATCAAACTTCCCAGCGTCATTACCAGAGCATGCTAATCTGGATGGTGTATGCGTCAGCTACATTCAAGAAAAAGCTGGATTGTCGCAATCAACCATTTCAAACTATATGGGTGTGTTAAAAAAAGCAGGATTGGTTACGTCCGAACGCCATGGACAATGGACGTTTTATCAGCGTCATGAAGCTAACATCGAAGCATTTCTCAATGAAGTTGAAAAAGAGCTGTTAAAGCTTTAAAAATTTCTCATAATCTTTAGAGCTATTTTTCTTTGTTACAAAACATCTAGATATTTCAATATAACGATTAACTGTCTCCATACGGCATCATCCAAACCAGTTACTTCTTCCTTTCTAGCTATCCCTTCTCTTCTGCCATCCTATTAGCTTGTAAAAACTTCATCCATAATGGAATATAGTCTCCTAATCAGGTTTTAATCTGCATAAAAAAAGCCGAGATATACTCAGCTTTTTTGTATTTATCAATATGACACTATTGATACATAGCTAATTTAATGCGCGCCTAAGCTTTGCTCAGCATCTGGCTTATCACGCACACCGAAATTGTCTATCATCGCCTGGCTCGCCTCGTTCAAACCGATGAGCTCTACTTCAGTGCCTTCACGGCGAAATTTAATAATCACTTTATCTATGGCGGCGACTGCTGTCACGTCCCAAAAATGCGCGCGCGATACATTGAACCGCCCCGGGATTGTTGGAGACTCAATTTTCTGAGAGAATATGACAATGAAAACACGAAATTATACCCCTGAAATGAAAGAGAGCGCCGTCCGTATGCTGATTGCAGCTAAAGACGATTACCCATCCACCTGGTCAGCCATCAAAGCCATAGCGCCAAAGATAGGTTGCACGCCTGAGACCCTACGATCATGGCATAAAAAGCACATTGATAAAACCATTCCTGCAAACATTCAAGCTCAAAGCCAAGCGGAGCGTATCAAAGAGCTTGAACGTGAGAACAGAGAGTTAAAGCAAGCCAATGAGATTATAAAGAAAGCTGCCGCTTTTTTCGCCCAGGCGGAGAAGGGCCGCAAACCCAAGTAATGGTTGATTTTATTGAAGATCATAAACAACAATATGGAGTCGAGCCAATCTGTAGAGTATTACCGATTGCTCCATCCACATACTATCGTGCTAAAGAACTAGAAGAAAATCCTGAAAAGCGTTCACAGCGTAGTCAGCATGACGATTTCTACCTTAATGAGATTAAACGTATCTGGAAGAACAGCAAATGCCGATACGGTGCTCGTAAAGTTTGGCAACAGTTGAAAGCAGAGGGTATACATCCTGCACGCTGCACTATAGAGCGGTTAATGCGTCAGCATGGTATGCAAGGTGTTTGGCGAGGTAAAGGTAAGATAACGACTAAGTCTCGTGATGATCAAAAGCGTGCTGATGATTTAGTTAATCGTAACTTTAACGCCCATCGCCCTAACCAACTATGGGTAGCTGATTTTACCTATATAAAGACATTGAGTGGTTGGGTATATACCGCCTTCATCATTGACGTATTTGCCCGCTGTATTGTTGGCTGGAAGGTGTCTAATCGTATGAATACTGATATGGTGATGGCAGCGTTAAATCAAGCCATTGCAGACAGAAATAACCCAAAAGATGTGATTCATCATAGTGATCGCGGCGTTCAGTACTTATCCATTCGCTATATTGATAAGATGGCTGATTCTAGCGTCATTGCATCTGTTGGTACGACGGGTGATTCATAAGATAATGCGTTAGCTGAAACGGTTAACGGGCTTTATAAAACAGAGGTGATTGAATATTTAAAACAGCAGTGGCAAGGTGTGAATGATGTTGAATTAGCAACCCTTGAATGGGTCGATTGGTTTAACAAAACTCGCATTCATAGTACGATTGGTTATGTGTCGCCTTTTGAGTTTGAGAGACGATACTATGATAGTCTTACTGAGTCAGACAAAGCTGCCTGACTCAAGCAATCCACTCTCCGATATAGTCGGGGCGGTTCATCTTTGTGGTGGCAGCTTTTATAGAGTTAAGAAGTGATATTTTGCGTCATTTTAACATACATGAAGTGGATTAATAAAAACATCGCCCTTTTGGCGAGGATTTAACTTTTTAGCTATCCCAATTACCGATCCTAAGTCACCACTCTACTCTTCTATTTGAATAAATTTATAGTCTTTTGGGCTTTACAGATCTCGATTCTATATTAGAATCACACGAGACATTTAATAGTGTCTCCATATACCCCATCTCTAGGAAACTGACATGATTGTCCGGCAAACACCCAATGCCCTTAAGATATTTTTCACTCTGCGTGGATCAATCATTCCAAAAATTTATCCGCAAATTTTGCTGATTACTATTCTTAGTACGCTCATCACGATTATTCAGCACTGGATGCCTGACTCGTTTCCTTATTATGGTATGGCAACGTTTACCTTGCTCGGGATTGCCTTATCGTTGTTTCTTGGGTTTCGAAACAATGCCAGTTATCAGCGTTGGTGGGAAGCGCGCGGACTGTGGGGTCAGCTGGTATATGACTCTCGTAGCTTAACGCGCCAAGTGCTGTCTTTTATAGATGATGACGATGCGAATGCCATAGATGATGGCGAGGATGACAATGCGACTGCACACGATACTCAGCGAACGATGGTATATCTGACCATTTCTTTTGCCCATGCTGTGCGCCACCGATTGCGTGGTACGCCACCTTGGGCGGATATCGAGCCTCTTGTTGCAGCGATACACCATGACCGTATGCGCCAAGCGAAAAACGTACCTGATTATATAATGCGCCTAATGGGTAAACAGCTTGGCGATATTCGGCGTCAAGGACTGGTATCGGAACAAGTCATACAAAATATGGATGAACGCCTGACCTCTATGACAATTGTACTGGCAGCGTGCGAGCGCATTCATAACACACCACTGCCCTTTGCTTACATGCTGCTGGTACATCGCACGACCTATTTATATTGCATTATGTTGCCCTTCGGTTTGGTAGCATCACTCGGTTGGGCAACCCCGTTGATTTGTGCGGTGATTGCTTATACCTTTTTTGGTTTGGACGCGCTTAGTGAAGAGTTAGAAGAACCTTTTGGCTTGGCGGCTAACCAGTTACCTTTGACTGCCTTGTCACGCACTATCGAGATTAATCTACGAGAGGCATTGGGAGAGACGGATATTCCACCTGATATCACTCCTATCAATGGTTATTTACAGTAGCTTCTATTAATAGTTTTAATAAAAGCCACTTAGCTTACTACTTTAAGATGAAACGGACTAAATACAGACTTCACTTGAATAATCGCTCATAGACCACTATAAACAGTGCATATATTCTCTGCCTAATATAGCCAGTCCACTATAAAAGTATGACAGCGTTAACCTCGCTTGAAGTATCACATCTACACTCGGTTGCCTTGTACTACTTTTAAATTGAATCGACTATAGCTTGACTGATTTAAGTGCCACTTACGACCATACTGAGCCTGTCTCAGATTTTTGCGTTATGCTTTTGGCATGATTTGAGCAGATGTTTAACTAACTAAATGTCTATAGCAGCGATTTTCGAATGACTTAATGTTAGTTACTTACTACTAATGACTGATTAACTTTTTCCTATTTATCTATATAAGCGAGGCTCATATCATGAGTGATGATTCAAAAGACAACAACGACAACAGCGCAAATAACCCAACCAGCAATCAGCCATCAGTTAAAGTCACTGACCTGACGCCAAATAAAGGCGCATTGGTAGGCAAAAAGACTGATATTCAAAACCCAGAGCTTTGGGAGTTCCCGATGAACTACCCACTAAGCATCATCGGTCATGAAGGCGAGCGTGAAAGTTTGCTTAATGAAGTGAAGCTAATTTTGGGTAGCCAGTTCCCTGATTTTGATTTGGCGTCTATCGAAGTTAAGCCGTCTAAAACGGGTCGTTTTCACTCAGCACGGGTCAATTTGTACCTCACCGCTGCTGAGCAAGTGAATGCGCTTTATGCCTCACTTGATAATGCAAAAACGGTTCGTATTGTTTTATAAGTCGCATAAAAAACTTTCACGCCTTTTTAGTCCAAATCGTCACTCGCTAGTAATAACATATGGGTGGCGATTTTTTGTGGTTTGATGTACAATCTGCGCCCGCATTATTGCCGCCATGACTCGCAATATCAGTCGACAATAACCGAGAGAATGAAAAGCAAATCGTCACGAAATTTTTACAAAAATTTTATTATTGACTGCATTTGCGTCTAACCCTTATCCCATCGTCCTTTGCCAAAATTTGGACTGCCTACAACCTTGTAGCAACATAGTTTTATTCTAAAATCAATATAGTATTTTCAAAATTTTCCCGCTATATTGTGCCTACCAATTAACAAACACGCTATATGTAGTACTCAGTGATTTTAACCGTCACTATGAGTAGTGGTAGCTTTTTGTCCAAAAAAACCAGCTAGCACAACCCAGCATAATAGCGTTATAAAGAATGTCTGCCGCCCACTCGGCACGCAGCATCACAATAAGCAATCAAAATAGAGGCCAGCATGACACATATTGACAAAATCCAAGTAACCAAACGTGATGGACGTTTAGAGCCTATTGATTTAGACAAAATTCACAAGGTAATCGCGTGGGCGGCTGATGGTTTGGACAACGTGTCTGTGTCTCAAGTTGAGCTAAAGTCGCACATTCAGTTTTATGAAGGTATCAAGACTCGTGACATTCACGAAACCATCATCAAATCTGCCGCCGACCTAATCTCTGAAACCACGCCTGACTATCAATATCTGGCTGCGCGTTTGGCTATCTTCCATTTACGTAAGATTGCTTATAACAAATTTACCCCGCCGCACCTATATGACCATGTCAAAACTTTGACTGATGCTGGCAAATACGATCAGCATATCCTAGCTGACTATAGCCGTGCTGAATTTGACGAGTTAGAAGAATATCTGGATCACTGGCGTGATATGAACCTTGCTTATGCCGCTGTCGAGCAAATGGCTGGCAAATATCTAGTACAAGATCGTGTGAGCAAGACTGTCTATGAGAGCCCGCAGTTCTTATACATGCTGGTCGGTATGTGTCTGTTTAGCCAATACGACAAGTCAGATCGTCTTGATTTCGTCAAACGCTTCTATGATGCAACTTCAGAGTTCAAGATCTCACTACCGACGCCTATCATGTCAGGTGTGCGTACGCCATCGCGTCAGTTTAGCTCGTGCGTATTGATCGAATGTGGTGATAGCCTAGACTCTATCAACGCCACCACTAGCGCCATCGTACGCTATGTGTCACAGCGTGCTGGTATCGGCATTAACGCAGGTCGCATCCGTGCCCTTGGTAGCCCTATCCGTGGCGGCGAAGCGCAGCATACTGGCTGTATCCCGTTCTACAAACTGTTCCAGACTGCGGTGAAATGCTGCTCACAAGGTGGCGTCCGTGGCGGTGCTGCGACGTTGTTCTATCCACTATGGCATTTGGAAGTTGAGTCATTACTGGTACTCAAAAACAACCGCGGCGTCGAAGACAACCGTGTTCGTCATATGGATTACGGCGTCCAGTTAAACAAGACAATGTACACTCGCCTAATCAAAGGCCAAGACATCTCGCTATTCTCACCAGGCGACACGCCAGGCCTATACGATGCGTTCTTTGAAGACCAAGACAAATTCGAAGAGCTATATACCAAATACGAAAATGATCCTAACATCCGTAGCCGTCAAATCCCAGCTGCTGATTTGTTCAGTCTAATGATGCAAGAGCGTGCCAGTACGGGTCGTATTTATATTCAAAACGTCGATCATTGCAACACGCATAGCCCATTTGACGCGACGGTTGCCCCGATTCGTCAGTCAAACCTATGTATGGAAATCGCACTACCGACCAAGCCACTGGATAACATCAATGATGAAGAAGGCGAAATCGCCCTTTGTACGCTATCAGCGGTCAACTTGGGTAAAGTCGAAAACGTCAGCGATATCGAAGAGCCAGCCGAGCTAATCGTCCGTGCACTTGATGCCCTGCTCGACTATCAAGACTATCCAGTAAAAGCCGCTCAAAACGGCAGCATGCGTCGTCGTACGCTAGGTGTGGGCGTAATCAACTATGCGTATTACTTAGCCAAGAATGGCGCACGCTACTCTGACGACTCAGCATTGGGTCTGACCCATCAAACGTTTGAAGCGTTGCAGTTCTATCTCTTAAAAGCGTCAAATAAATTGGCCAAAGAGCAAGGCGCGTGCCCTGCGTTCAATGAGACTACGTACTCACAAGGTATCTTGCCAATTGACACGTACAAAGCCGACTTGGACAAAATCTGCCAAGAGCCGCTACATCTAGACTGGGAAACGCTACGTGGCGAGATCACTGAGCACGGTCTACGCAACTCTACCCTAACCGCCTTGATGCCTTCTGAGACCTCAAGTCAGATCGCCAACGCGACCAACGGTATCGAGCCACCACGTGGTCTGGTCTCTATCAAAGCGTCAAAAGATGGCATTCTAAAGCAAGTCGTGCCTGAGATTGACAAGCTAAAAGATCAGTACGAGCTACTATGGCAAATGCCAAACAATGACGGTTACCTAAAGCTGGTCGCTGTCATGCAGAAGTTCGTCGATCAAAGTATCTCTGCCAATACCAACTACGATCCAGTTCGTTATGCTGGTGGCCGTGTACCGATGAAGATATTGCTAAAAGACTTGCTAAACGCTTATAAAATGGGTGTGAAGACGTTGTACTATCACAACACTCGTGATGGTGCTAACGATGCCCAAGCGGATATGGAAGATGATTGTGCTGGCGGTGCATGTAAGATTTAGGTTGAAAAAAGAAGCTCTTTAAATAGAATTTCTGATGGATGGCGGGTTTGGCTTTTGGTTAGGCTCGCTGTTTTTTAATAATTTAATTACATCTTATAGCTGTACCCATAAATATTAAGAAAATCTTTTGACCATTGTAAAAAGGGAATTATTGATGGCCAGTAATATTGAGCGCATGAATAACAATAATGATGCTGATAATCAACCAACACTTGAAATTGGGGGTAGAGGAAATTTAATATCTCCAAAAATTTATCAATCTATATACAATCATATAACAGGGAGAACTGAGAAAACCTCTCAAACTTATGAAGATAATATCTTAGTTGGCTTTGATGAACTAAAACAACTTCACCTCAAGATATTACAAATTAAAGATATTCATAATGTACTAGCCCAGAATGAAACTATTTCTCTATTTTTTTCAGGTGAAAGAAGAGAAGTCTTTACATCCTTTGAGAGATTTGAAAAATACAATTCTAATAACACTAAGCCTACAAAGAGCTTGCAGCTGAAATATAATTTTTCGCTTTTACTAGCAGGAACTTCAGTACCTCAAGAATATGTTGTGACGATCAAGTTAGTATCAAGATTTGCTTCTATTCAAGCTTTTGAAGAAAAGAAAAATAGACTTCTTCCTTCAGGTTTAGTAAACATACTTGTATCTAATACTGCTGATATCACTATTGAATATGTAGACTATCTAGTCGCAAAGACTTATCTTCAAGCATTCGATGAATGGATAAAAGGCTGTCCCTGCGAGCAAGAAAGTAGATTTACTTCATTATTACAGTCTTTTTCGCATTATGTTCCAAGGATTATTCAGTTAATTATAATTGCGATTTGTTTATATTATTACAATATTTATATCTCTACACTGTCAGAAAGTTTTGATAAGGATTGGGGACGGTTTTTTCTCTTTTCTTTAGTTTCAATTTTTGTTCTGACAAAAATAGCTTTTATAGTTGGAGAAAAAATCGAAAGATATATAGATAGTTTCAAGCAAGACTCATATTTGAATTTGAATAATGGCGATAAAAAATTAATTAAAGAATTTGCTTCTAGAAAAAAAGCTACTTATAGAAAAATCTTTTTTCAATTGGTAATGACTGTGGTATTGGGTATCATCAGTTCTAAACTGTCTCTATTATTTTGACGAAGCCTATAATTTATGGGGTGCGGCTGAACGTAGCTGTAGGGTACTCGTAGCGTACCGATGATATGTAAATTGTGTTTAAAGGTGCGCGAGGCGCACCCTACAAATTAAGCGTAAAGATATTAACAAATAAGACCTAATTTTCGTGCTAAAATTAGCCCTATATTTAGAGCGTAATTTCAACGGAGAATGCGTCATGCAACCAATATTTGCGACACAAACAGCCAGTATTTCAGAGCTAAAAAACAATCCTTCTGCATTGATTAAACAGTCAGATGGTGAGTCGATTGCGATTTTAAACCACAACAAACCCGTGGCTTACTTGGTCTCAACAGACGTCTTTGAGCGCATGATGGAAGCGATGGACGATATGGCACTCAGCCAAACCGTAAACGCACGGATGAATGATGGGCAAACACCGATAAAGGTCACGTTAGATGACTTATAGTCTTGAGTTTCACCCGCTAGCGTTAAAAGAATGGAAAAAGATAGCGCCAAGTATCCAGCAGCAATTTAAGAAAAAATTACAGCAGCGACTATCCAACCCTCATGTGCCTGCGTCAAAACTCTCTGGACATACAGACACTTATAAAATTAAATTACGCACCATAGGGTATCGTTTGGTATATACCGTCAAAGATGACGTGGTGGTGGTTTATGTATTGGCAGTTGGTAAAAGAGAAAACAACAAGGTATATGACAGTCTGGCGACGCGTCAGCCATAATCAAAACCTAGCAGAATAAAACGACGGAGGTCATAGACGTGCAATATACCGCAATCATCAAAGACGGTGGTTTGTTTATCCCAAACGTATTTTCAGACCTAAACGATGGTGGCTCGCATATCGTACAAGTCGAGGTTGATATTGCAGCGGTGCGTCAGCAGTTAGGTGTAGACGAAACACCCAAGACAACTATCGCCAAAAAAAGCGCGGCAAAAGCAGCCAAAAAACCAGTATCGAGAGCGGCTAAAAAAGACGTAAAAACAGCAGAAGAGTCTGATGTGAGCACCTTACGCAAAAGCGCACTTGATGAATTAGAAGCACTCGATGATAGTGAGCTGAGCGAAATATTCAAAGCCTATATGAACGATGGGCAAGAGTCGTCACAGATATCGCTAGAGAACCTATAAGCTAAAACGCTATAATCCAAAAATGTGTCATAACCTCAAATCAAAACCAGTCAAACCCCTATAAATTAATAACCGTATCAATTATAAAGGCAGTCCCATGACTTACTCGATTTTTTCTCAAACGCCAAACAATGCGCTAAAAGAGCCGATGTTCTTTGGTCAGCCCGTCAACGTGGCGCGCTATGACCAACAAAAGCACCCTATCTTTGAGCAATTGATTGAAAAGCAGCTATCGTTCTTTTGGCGTCCAGAAGAAGTCGATGTATCAAAAGACCGTATCGACTTTAGCAATCTGTCCTCGCATGAGCAGCATATATTTTTGAGCAACCTCAAGTATCAGACCCTACTCGACTCGATCCAAGGTCGTAGTCCAAACGTGGTGCTACTGCCGCTGGTGTCTATCCCTGAGCTTGAGACATGGATTGAGACATGGTCGTTCTCTGAGACCATTCACTCACGCAGCTATACGCATATCATCCGCAATATCGTCAACGATCCAAATATTATCTTTGATGACATTATGCAAAACGAGCACATCTTAGGCCGTGCCTCTGATATCGCCCAGTACTATGATGAGCTGTATCGCAACTCGCAGCTATATAGCCTGTATGGTCCAGGTACGCACAATATCAATGGCGAGGAAGTAGCTGTTGATTTGAGATCATTGAAGAAACAAATGTACCTATGCATCATGGCGGTCAACGTCCTAGAAGCCATTCGTTTCTATGTATCGTTTGCTTGCTCGTTTGCCTTTGCTGAGCGCAAATTGATGGAAGGTAATGCCAAAATCATTAAGCTCATCGCTCGTGATGAAGCGCTGCATTTGACTGGTACACAGCACATGCTGAACCTGATGCGCAACGGTCGTGACGATCCTGAGATGGTCGAAATTGCCGCAGAGTGCTATGAAGAAAGCATTGAAATCTTCCGTAAAGCTGCTGAGCAAGAAAAAGAATGGGCAGGCTATCTGTTTAAAGACGGCTCGATGATCGGTCTAAACAAAGACATTTTGTGCCAATATATCGAATACATCACCAACTTACGTATGGAAACTGTCGGCTTGCCAGCGGCGTTCCCGAACTCAAAATCAAACCCAATCCCGTGGATTAACACGTGGCTATCGTCTGACAATGTGCAAGTAGCACCGCAAGAGACTGAGATTAGCTCATACTTGGTCGGTCAGATTGACTCTGATTTGTCAGACAGTGATTTTGATGATTTTGAGCTATAAAGGCTCCGAATTATAAGAGCTGAGTTGTAAGAGCTTTGAGCTAGAAAGACTGAACTATAAGAGCTTTGAGCTAGAAAGACTTTATATGATAAAGGCTTAAGCGATAGAAATTTGAAGTTATAAAATTTCTATCGCGGTAATCGTCTTATGGGTTAATAGTAGGGATAGCAATAGCACAGACATATCCCAATAGGATTCACGATGACTTGGGTAATGACCAGTAAAAAGCAGTTCTATCTGCATGATGACGAGAGTCTGCTAGATGGACTGCTACGCACCGGACACGAGGTAAACTACCAATGCCGCGAAGGCTACTGTGGTAGTTGCCGAGTCAAACGTATTGCCAGCTCGCATACGGTCGACTATCCATTTGACCCACTGGCGATGATTGAAGAAGATGAAATCCTGCCCTGCTGTTGCCGTGTGCAAGGTGTTATTTATATCAATCATGATCCTATTGAAAAGTTATAGCAGGGTTATAAGCAAGAAGGGTTATCAGTAAACAAAGCTAGTCTTTGAGTTCAGAAAAACCAGCTCCAACAAAAAGCGCGCTCCTTATCTAAAGGAGCGCGCTTTTTTGTGCTATCAGCTAAATAAAAGTGCTGACTCATATATACATTATGAGCCAACACATAGTGGTGGTAAGAACAACTACAACTTACTGCGACGCGGCATCTTGTTCAAACAGTTTCATTAGCTCTTCGCGCATACGATCACGCTCTGCCTTTGACATCATTGGCGTTTCTTCATCGCCTTGAATGTTTGGCTGCTCCATTCCGCCCATGCTCTCATTTTGTAGTACGACAGGACGCTCAAGTGGTTCTTGTGCTGGACGCTCTTCTAACGTGATTTTTACTTGGGCATTTTTACCTTGGCGTAGTATCTGCGCATCCAGTTCAGTGTTTGGCGGCTTACGAGCAACATACTGAATCAAGGTATTGGCATCTGTCATCTCAACATCATCAATGGTTAGGACGATATCACCAACACGTAGGCCACTTTTTGCCGCTGGGCTGTTATCAATGACGTTTAGCACTTCTACGCCTGTTGACGTCTCTAACTGTGTTGGGTCACGTAGCTGTGACTGAATCTCAATACCTAACCAGCCACGACTGACACGGCCGTCTTTGATCAAGGCATTCATCACTTGCTCAACCAATGCCGTCGGAATCGCAAAGCCAATACCCATCGAGCCACCAGAGCGCGAGAATATGACGGTGTTGATACCGACTAGCTCGCCATGAGCATCGACCAGTGCGCCGCCTGAGTTACCCGGATTAATCGCCGCATCAGTCTGGATAAAGTCTTCAAACTTATTAACGCCCAGTCCAGTACGACCAGTCGCTGAGATAATCCCCTGCGTCACCGTCTGACCCACACCAAATGGATTACCAATTGCTAGCGCCAAATCCCCCACACGAATTGGATCTTCGCGGAAGCCAAGTGGTGTCAGCCCTGTCATATCGACCTTGATCACGGCCAAGTCGCTATCAGGATCTGTACCAATGATTCTGGCACGGCTCTTACGACCATCATTGAACGCGACTGTGATTTCATCTGCTTTTTCGATCACATGGGCATTGGTCACGATATAGCCGTCTTCTGATACGATCACACCAGAGCCTAAATTGGTATTGCCCTGCTCTTGTGATGGGCCACCATGATACTCAAAAAACCGGCGCAGTACGGGATCATCCATATAAGGATGCTCGGTCATCGTTTGCGTCGTATAGATATTGACTACAGACTGCGACGCACGCGCCACTGCATTATGATAAGAAGAGATAGGCGCTGGCGTGTCCGACACTGGCTCTGCTGCTTGCTGCTCCGCAGGCGGGGTTCTCGGCGGCTCCCATGTGGCCTCTGACGTCGACTTCATACTCGTGAACAACCAGATAAACGCTGCCAACACTAGCAGCAATAAGACCCAAGGTAACCATTTTAATAAAGACGCCTTGTTGTTGGTGTTCCGGGATGACGACATATAAAACCTCTATAAATTTATTGCAAACAGACATTGAAAAACGATGTGAAATAATGGCGACCGCTTAGCTAGTCTTGACCCATTCATCAGATGGTCAAATGCTATACAGCTAGGCAGACTCACGTGTATAAATTATAACCGCAATACCAGTAAATAGTAACGTATCGTGTACCATTTCAGTTATCCAGCTTGTCTGCTTGCTTACAACGACATGTTAAAATAGCTTTTACGATGCTCGACATTTCAGCATTTCGAGAATTGAACATAAAGCTAGAAGCCCAAAACCAAACATTTTCAAACATGACAGATAATACATAATTTTTGCTTAGTGAATCCATAGCACCTTACGACATACATTTTATTGATGACAGGAAAACATAATGACTGCAAATCATACGACAGCTGAATCCAATACTCAAAGTATCAGCGCTCAGGCATTGACACAGTTCTGTGACGACTACTTATCTACCAGTGCGTTTAAAGACTATGCACCAAATGGTCTGCAGGTCGATGGTGGACAACCGATTCAACGTATTGTCACTGGTGTCACGGCTTGTGAAGCCTTGATAGATGCTGCGATCGCTGACAATGCCGATGCGATTATGGTGCATCATGGATACTTCTGGAAAGGTGAACCTGCTACGCTTACTGGTATGAAAGGTCGACGCGTGCGCAAGCTGATGCAACACGGTATCTCTATGATTGGCTATCATCTACCGCTCGACGCACACCCAATCTCTGGCAATAACGCAAAGCTTGCTGACGTACTCGGTATGACGATCAACGGTGCGCTCTATCCTACCGAGTCCCATCCTGTGGGCAATATCGCTACTTGTACACCGCAAACTGCTGACGATCTCATTGCCACCATTACTCAAGCCTTAGGTCGCGCGCCATTACATATTCCAGCTGAGTATCATACAGACTCATCTGTTCAGACAAATGGTAGGCTGATCGAACGTGTGGGTATATGTACAGGTGGCGCGCAGGATATGATTGAGCAAGCGGCTAGCATGGGCTGTGATGCGTTTATCTCTGGTGAGATATCTGAGCGTACCACGCATAGCGCACGTGAGCTTGGGATTGACTATTTCGGTTGTGGTCATCATGCGACGGAGCGTGGCGGTATTCAGGCGTTAGGAGAGATAGTCGCTCAAAAATTTGGTCTGCCAGTTACTTTTATCGATATCAAAAACCCAGCATAAACTAGCCACTTAAAAAGCCATTTTAAACGGTTATTATTTATAGAGAAAAATTTGCAGAGAAAAACTTCTAGAGAAAACGATAGTTCAAAAGCCAAACCAGACTTGCTAACAGCTTCAGTCAAACCATAAGCACAAAGTCTAGTTTGACTGCTATTTGAACTTTGTTATTCTATTTTTGATTATCGTGTACCAAATATCTGGAAAATTAACCGTTTATATCTTAATTGTTAAGTTTTATCGCTTTTTTCTTAACTCTACTTGAATAATGCAATTAGTAACCGCATATTACTACCCGTAAGAAAGAACGTTTTGTCATGAAACTTCCCACTATTACAGCTTCCGGTTATGGCACCAAAATAATGCTGGTAGTTGTTTAAGACTTTATGATGCTATATCAGCGATAAGATTTTAAACCGCTACCCATTGAAATACTATGTTTGCACTATATATGTTAGCGGCATGGTATTTTTTTATTTTTGGTGTCGCGATGACGGTATGACATAGTCAGTTTGATAGACAGCTATAAACTATTAACTCTGGTTATTTTGCTTACCCTCATCGCTGGACAAACAACTTTATTAGCCAGCTAGTCTATTACTAGTAACTTAATATTAGTGATTCAAAGTATAGCCAGCCATCAAAGTTAGCATAGTTAAAACAGAGGAATGTATTTGCCTCATTGGCAAAACCTTACATCAATGTTTCAAGCTATGTCTCTGTCTCAATAACTTAATCATGACCTTACCTATGTTTGATATATAGTTGTTTGGCCACTAGCCATATTTAGTTATCGATGAAGGAATCATCTGATTTATATCCTTCGCGTCGTTGTGCGTTCAGTATTTTAAACCAGTACTAATAAACACTGTTTAGAACGCTTTTATGACATATCGATAGCTGGCTGACGACAAACTATCCCACTAACTCTTAGAGAGAGTACGCTAGTGGCGCTATAGTCAAACAAGATAGAGTGGCATTCATCCTATTAAAAATGCCACTCTATTTAAGATACGATATCGATATATGTCAATATTATGCACATATATTTATACGTGTTTTTGCGGTAAGAAGGATGGCTAAAATCAGGAGACATCCATGCAGCGTATTACTTATCGTGTAAAAGTATCTGCGCAAGGGGCCAAACGCCGTATTTCTTATTTACTGCGTCCATCTAAACGCCTACTGAACACCAAAAGTAACATCGTTTCATCCGTTACCCCTATTGCGTCTAATCATTTTGCCAGAACCAAGAAGCTGGCACAAATCTCTAGCATCGCTCTACTCTCGTTGCCCGCTGAGAGTTTGACGACCATGAACACATCGGTACCAGCCTATGACAATGTCATGCTGGAAAATACCTTGACCATTGCTGCGGTACCAGGCGATAGCACTTACTTTGCTACCGATGGCTTCCAACATGGTTTTGGGTTTGATCTGGTGCGCACTTATGCCGACGAGCTCGGTGTCGATATCAATCTAAAAGCCTATGCCAGTGAAGAAGCGGCACTAAAAGCACTAAGAACAGGCAATGCTGACATGGCGCTGACCACGGCTAGCACCAAGCTAAAAAGCCAGTTGAACCTATCATCTATCAATGTCAGCTGTGGTTATGATTCTAGTCTGACTAAGAACGGTCTACACCCTAAGGTAAGTTGGACGTTTAGCTCATCCAATGATCCACTGTCTAGAAAAGCCAGTTACTTTTTGTGCGATAGCATCAAGCTAAAAAACACACAAAAACTTGCTGCGTTCTACAATCAAAACCTGCTTAAAGATGCCTATAGTCAGGATCACTTCCAGAGAACCTTAACGGAAAAGTTACCGGACTATCAGTCTTCGTTTGAAGAGCAAGCACGCAATTATAATCACGACTGGGAACTATTGGTCGCGATGGGTTATCAAGAGTCACATCTTGATGCCAATGCTGTGTCGCCGACTGGCGTACGCGGATTGATGATGCTGACCAATAACACTGCAAAAGCGATGGGCGTCTCAGACCGTGTCGATCCTTACCAAAGCATTGGCGGCGGTGCACGCTATCTAGAGCAAGTAAAAGCAGACTTCTCTGATGTGCCAAAAACTGACCGTATCTGGTTTGCCCTTGCAGGTTATAACATGGGTCCCAATGCAGTAAAAAGAATCCAACGCGAACTACGAGCTCAAGGTATCGATGATAAGAGTTGGGCAAACGTCTATACTTATTTAGCAGATAATAGAGCGTCGAATAGCCGCTATGGTCAAGCCATGCACTATGTCAGTAATATCAGAAGCTATCTTGAGACTATTAAGACTCAGACGGTCTAATTTGTAGCTATTACTAGACGGTTCGCAAGCTAAACCTTCACAGTAATTTATTCTTATTAAATAAAAAAAGCTGCTCTTATAAAGAGCAGCTTTTTTGTGCGTTACGATTCATAGTTAATATTAATGACGTCTCGTTTAAACGGTATCCATTAATATTTTATTCATTAGCGATTAGGTACATTCAGACGCTGACCGCGCTGCAACATCGTATCAGCGGCGATATTGTTCATATCAGCCAGCTCTTGGGTTGAGACACCATATTTACGTGCTAGACCAATCAAGCTGTCGCCCGAACCAACCGTGTAGCTTACTGTCGCTTTTGGTACTTTAAGTGTTTGGCCGCGTTGTAGCTGAGCATTGGTCGATAGATCATTGGTCGCCGCCAAATCCTCTACTGAGATGCCAAACTGACGTGCCAAAGCAATCAAACCATCGCCAGATTTAACTTTATAGTTTTCAGTGTTACCTAATTTCGTACCACTGCTTACTGAGCTACTACTACTAGCAGAGCTGCTACTTTGGCTGCTACTAGATGCACTTGCCACACTGCCGCTAGCAGGGATGGTAATAGTACGGCCCAGTATCAGATTCGAATTGGTATTCAAGTTATTCGCTGATGCCAAATCACTTAAGCCAATATTGTAACGTTTAGCGACACCCGTTAATGTATCACCTGATTTTACTTTGTAGCTGACCGCTTTGTCATTCAACTGACGGTCGACCAATTCTTTAGAAGCAGGTACTTTAATCGTTTGACCACGTTGCAAGCGAGCCTTTGCATCGAAATTGCTATTTACCGCAGCAAGTTCCGTTGCACTCACTCCGATGCTATTCGCAATACCAATCAGCGTATCACCTGATTTTACTTTGTAATTGGTGGTCGCGACCGAGCTTGAGCTGTTACTACTGCTCGCACTTGTAGTACTTGCAACATCGAAATTAACACTGGCTGGCACTTTAAGTGTCTGACCAACATATAGCGAACTTGTGCTGTTGATGCCGTTGAGGCTGGCTAAAGTATCTGTCGACACATTGAATTGACGTGCCAATGCAATTAATCCGTCCCCTGCTTTTACTTTATAATTCTTGGTCGCAGTGCTTGATTTACTCGGCTTGGTAGAAGGAGCGGCAGGTGTTGTCGCAGGTGCAGTCACTTTACCCGGTATGAGCCATAATTTTTGACCTCTGAGCAAATCAGCACGGCTGCTCAGATTATTATAGCTGGCTAGCTGAGTGACCGATAAGCCAAAACGATTGGCCGTACCGATAAGCGTATCACCACCTTGTACGACGTAACTATCAGGCTGACTAGCGGCTGCATTGTTAGCAGTACTTAATGGCTCGATAGTCTTGGCATCATATAGATACAATGTGCTGCCAGAGAGCAGATTAGCACTGGCATCTATCTGGTTCCATTCTGCAATATCACGCCAGCTAACCCCTGCTCGACTCGCAATGTTCGAGAGCGTATCGCCACGTTTTACCGTATAAGTGGTACGCGTGCCTTGTGGTTTTGGCTTACTTACCGAGGTTTTGGCAAAGCTAAGTTTTTTCTCTGCGCCACTCGCTTCTAAGATAGATTGCTGTGTTTGTACGGCTGATAGATTAATATTGCCGTCAGCATTGATGACATTGGTCTCAGAAGTATTTCTACGGATTTGATTGGCGATGAAATCTCGCTCTTCTTTGCTAAGCGGTGGCTCTTGGACAATCGTATTGTTCTGAGTAATCTGAGCTGAGGTGGTCGGTAAGCTGTTACTGCTCTTAAGCTCAGCATTGATCTTGTTAGTCTCTGCGGTGGTCAGTGGTGGCTCAGTGCGAGCTGAGGAATTACCACTGTATACCGAGCTGCTAGTCGGTGTCGCAGACGGTGAGATATAGCTGGTGGTCTGCTGAGGTACACTTGCACTAGCGGCATAATCAGCCAATGCGCTACCAGTAGACGGCAGTGATGAGGCAGTATATGGTTTGTTATTGTAGCTTGGCGTAGTCGCTGTCGTGCTTGAGCTACCTGCGTTGCTTGATGCAAGCACATTGCCTGTACCATTACCTCTGAGCCCACTTAGTTTGGCATCAGCATTAAGGCTAACATCGTTAGGAATGATGACACGCTGTGGACCTGAAGAATCAACACGGCCTGATGTCAGTGCAGTATTTAGACGTTCTAGCTCATCGTAGCTAACGCCAGTTAACTGCGATACTTCTGCCAAGCTCACACCATAGTTAACAGGTACACTGCGGAAATGCTGACGGTTAGCGATAGCGGGCAAATACACACCATACTGCTCAGGCTTGGCGACGATTTCGGCTACAGCTAAGAAACGCGGCACATAGTTCATCGTTTCGGTCGGTAATTGAAGCGACCAATAATCTGTTGGCAGTCCGCGCGCTGCGTTGGCATCGATTGCTTTTTGTACACGGCCAGGGCCAGCGTTATAAGCAGCCAATGCTAGCTCCCAACTACCAAACTGGTTGTGCAATGCTGTTAAGAAGTCATAGGCAGCACGTGTTGATTCGATAACATCGCGGCGACCATCATAAGTGCTGCTTTGATTCAGACCATAAATACGGCCCGTACTCGGGATAAACTGCCACAAGCCCGCAGCTGCCGCACTACTCGTACCACTTGGATCGTAAGAGCTCTCGATAACCGGTAGCAAGGCAAGCTCTGTTGGGATGTTGCGACGCTCTGCCTCTCGTACCGTATGATAGATATAACGACTGGCACGTGCAGTTAGGCGATTTAGATAATCCTGTCTACTGGTAAACCAGCTTTTTTGACCTTCAATACGCTGATTATAGATTGGCTTACCACCATTCATGCGGTAGCCTGCGCGTAGACGATTCCACAAATCACCATATTGCTGAATAGCAAGCTGGTTACCTTCTACCATGGTCATGTCAGTGGCTTCTAACAAGTCAGCCAACTCATCCAAACTCTCTGCATCTAAAAACGCAGTTGAGTAGTCTGCACTACCTGTATTAGTCCCTTGATTGGCAGGACTTTTAGTGATGACAGATGAGCTATTGGTCGCACCTTTGTTTTTTACCGCTGATGTATTGCTACACGCACTAATCAGTAAAGTGGATACCGCAAGCGTCAATGGCAACGCAATAAATGAGCGAGAGTGTGATAGCACAGTAGACATGATATTGGAGGTTTCCTAACGACAGAAATTAATAAGATAAAGTTGATGGATAGTATAGTATGCAATGTAAAGCAAAGACTAGCCTAATATAAAAGATAATCATAGACGCTCAAGTAGCCTATAAAACTAAGTAATAACTGTTTAACCAACTAAAATCTCTTATAAGTTAGAATCTCAGCCAATTAAACTAACTATCGCTTATATAACCCATTATATTTTTGAGTCTTGCGTGATTAATGGCGATTTAATTAATAGCTACCTGTGATACTGCGCGCAAGAGCACTGCATTACCAGTAGACAAGGTCAAGGTCACACGAGATGTGGTAACAAATGATACTTGCTGACCATTTTTTACCCAGCTCTCATTGGTCGTCACATTGGCTTTGGCTTGTGAACCAGTAATCACCACATTATCTACCGAAATATCATAGCGATAATTAGACGTATCATTCCAGCTGTTTTGAAGCAGCTTTAAATACGCGTCTTTATCTAAACTGGTAGATTTACCTTTTCTAGATAATGAAATCAATGCGTCGTCCGATACTAGGCGCGATACCTGATTGATGCTCTGGCTATTCGCTGATGCTTTCATTGCGGCGGCATAGTTCTGTACCAAATCTTCGGTCATAGTTGCTGCTTGTGCATTGATACTGATGGTGCTGGCTACTGCTACGATTGCAGTGATGCTGGCGCTTTTCACCAATAGAGCTAATAGCCTATTTCCCAATAATTTTTTCATGATAATCCTTAGCGATATTTTTTTCGTTAGTGTCATATATTGACGATTAACGCTCTTTTATCATTTATTTTGGCAGTGTGTCTGTATAGATATATCTATATAAGTATACTCATATCATATGCCGAGCCTATCATCGAATTCTCACAGCCATGTGACACCCTGTGTAATTATTGCGAATAAAAACCCAAGCTATCAAATCAAATGTTCTTAACATTTTATGCTATAAATCCTAGCTCAAACGGTTAGATGCTTTGCAGCTCTAGTTTGATAGTCAGCCCATAATGAGCTGACCATTTTTAAACCATCAATCTTTAGAACCATCAATATTTATGGTTAAGCTATCCACGTTAGAGTTTTGCTTCATTAACGCTTCGTTAGGACTTAGGTTCGTTGTTACTGTCTTCATATTGCTCATCATCGCTGAGCTTCATGCCTAAACGCTCTACCCGTCTATCCATCATCTGGCGAGCCAAGGCCTGCATGTCTTCGACGCGGTCTATCTCATCAACAATTTCGAGACCTAACAATGTCTCAAACACATCTTCTAGCGTGACTAAGCCTTTAACTTCACCATATTCACCGACTGTAATCGCAATATGAATACGATTTTTTAGCATCAACTCTAACAAGTCAAACAGCTTCATTTTAGAGAAAACAAAAGTGATGTCTCGTTGAAATTGCGTCAACGGCTTATGCATAGCATGGTTCACTTTAGCCAACAGCATGTCCGTTTTTAGGACAAACCCTGTAATGTTATCTAGGTCACCATCATAGATTGGCAGGCGAGAAAATGTCAGCTTTGGACGATCAACCAATAGCTCAGCGACGGTTTTATTCTCTTCGAATGCAAGCATCACCGAGCGCGGTGTCATGATGTCTTCGACTTTAATCGCGCCAAATGCGAGCAAGTTACGAATGATACGCGACTCTAGTGGGTCAATTTGTCCTGACTCTTCACCGATACTAGCAAGAGCAGCAAACTCACGGCGGCTAAATGTTTGCGGCTCTTTACCGCGTACCAATAGTTTCGTCAGACGCTCTGAGAACCAGATTAATGGGTATAGCAGCATGATGATGCCACGAACGAAATAAGCAACCAAACCACTTAGTTGACGCCAGTAAACTGTACCCAGTGTTTTTGGGATAATCTCAGACAAGAATAAGATAGCAAGCGTCATGAGGGCCGAAAACAGACCAAACCACGCGCTACCAAAGACAATCGTAGCCTGTGCACCCGCACCGATAGAGCCAAGTGTATGGGCAACCGTATTTAACGTTAAAATAGCAGCTAGCGACTGGTCAATATTGTCTACTTTGAGACTTTTAAGCATTTCTGCTTTTTTTGGACTGGTCTCTTGTACATCCGCAATAAACGATGGCGTCATGCTCAGCAAAACAGACTCTGCTAATGAACAGACAAAGGAGACACCAATAGCGAGTAAGACAAAAAATATCAATAAAGAAACGCTAAGCGCGGTTGGTGCTGCCGCCTCGCTAGATGTTGATACAGCACCAGCTGCCCACACTGCATGCGGTAGCATAAGAATTGCTAATGCAGATAGTGCTAAAAAAGAAGTATAACCAAATCGAGAACTAGTAGTCATTCTCGGGGGAGGTTCTGCAGATGCGTCTTTACGATGAGCGCGCGGACGACATAAACGAGGTACAAACATAAAAGTGGTGAACAAGTTAGGTAACCTAAAAAGAGTAAAAGGAAGATAATGTCATGAGCAATTTATATCGAGTTGCAGAATACTATTAATAAAGTAATAAAAGACTTCTGTCTATCGTATAAATAATTACTCAAAGCTGATTTAATCGCTATTTCAAAGCCATACTATGCTTCAATAAGCCGTATTATGCTTGAATATATAGCATACTAAATACAGGCAATCACTGCCATTTGATAGTAGCATTGATGATACCATTTCACAATAAGTCGCCATTTTTAAGTTTTTGTTTTTTGATGACTTTTATTACCCTACTATTAACGGTTGTATGACGATATCTTTACTAGCCAATTCATGACAGTTATTTAGCCTGAGGCTTTATATAGATTATCTAAATATAGTAAAAACATTGTTGTCCTATCCGTTGGCTGATAGTATGCCTTACGCTAAGAAAAACACGCTCAGCCTATGATTAACAGTTACCAAGTCTGGGATTTTTTGTTACTATGCGTCTAATTTTATTATTGTCTATGACTTACTGAGAGATATTATGAGCTTATTTATTCAAGCTGCCCATGCTGCACCAGAGACTGCAGGTGCTGCAGGTCTATTCGGTCAGATTTTACTGCCTGTTGCGTTTTTTGCGATTTTTTACTTCTTGGTCATTCGCCCGCAGTCTAAGCGTACCAAAGAACACCGTGCCATGGTTAATGCATTAACCGTTGGTAGTGAAATCATTTTCGCTGGTGGTTTAATGGGTCGTATCAAAGCAATCGAAGGCGATTATGCCGTTGTGAGCCTAAACAACAATACTGACGTGAAAGTACAACGTGCTTCTGTTATTTCAGTATTGCCTGCTGGCACGATCGAAAGCGTCTAATTAGAATGTTCACTATTTTTTATTAGTGAAAATTTATTAGTGAACATTCAATAGTCGTCGCATTAACGAATGTAATGACTAAAAAATGACCGTATATGATTTACGGTCATTTTTCGCTATTAGCGCAGTGAGGTAAAATTGCTATATAAATTAGGCTTACTGTTTAGATGTCCTATCTTTATCCAAGTCAGCCATATGATTTTTGGTGACCAGATAAACAGACATCTGTATTATTTGCTTTACTGTTTTATGCGTTACTATCATCGCGGATGATCGCAATGGTGCATGATGACGGCTGCTGAACATAGCACTCGACCGTTGCTATCGCTAACTTCCCATCTGCTAACTTGTGGCCTACGTCGCCAGTCGTTTATCAACTTAAAGAAGTGATTATGCAATATCCCGCTTGGAAATACTTACTAATTGCCGTCGTGCTACTCGTTGCCGGTCTATATGCTGCCCCCAACCTTTATCCTGACGAACCTGCTGTGCAGATTACGAGCGCAGCCGCAGGAACTCAGCTATCTGAAGGCATCTTAACCGAGTCTCAAAGCTTACTCGAAGAGGCAGGTTTAGATAACCACGATGGTACGTTTGAGGGTAACAGCGCGCTGGTACGCCTCAACAACCCAGTCGATCAGCTAAAAGCGCAAGAAGTGCTACGTCAAAACTTGGGCGAAGACTATGTCGTTGCCCTTAACCTAGCACAGACTACCCCGCAGTGGCTACGTGATATCGGTGCAAGACCGATGAAGCTTGGTCTCGATTTGCGTGGTGGTGTACGCTTTGTACTCGAAGTCGATATGGACAAGGCGCTTGAACAGCGTTTGACCAGTGCCAGTCGTGATATGCGACGTGAGCTACGTGCTGAGCGAGTAGCAATCAAAGGTATCAAGACCGAAGATCGCGGCGTGGTATTGCATTTTGCTGATACTGACACTCGTAACCGTGCCCAAAATGTATTACAAGGCTCAATGAGCAATACGTTTAACTTGCAGTCTTCTATTGATGATCAAGGTCCTGCATTGGTCTTATCGTATAACGATGCGACACTTGACGAAATCAATAGCTACGCGGTCAATCAGAACTTAACGACTCTACGTAATCGTATTGCTGAGCTGGGTGTTACCGAAGCTTTGGTACAGTCGCAAGGTGCTAGCCGTATCGTTGTTGAGCTACCTGGTGTACAAGATACTGCTGAAGCAAAACGTGTACTTGGCCGTACTGCAAACCTTGAGTTCCGTATGGTAGCAGAAGATGCTGACACTTATACTGGCGGTATACCTCCAGCGGGCACAGAGGCATTCCCATTCGAAACACTTGATGGTCCTCCTGTATTGTTAGATCGTCAAGCGATCGTCACCGGTGACAAAGTAACCAACGCGCAAACTGGCTTGGATGAAAGCGGTCTACCTGAAGTAAGTATTACCTTGGACAGTGCTGGCGGTAAGCTCATGCAGAACGCCACACGCACAGCGGTTGGTCAACAGATGGCTGTATTGTTCATTGAAAACAAACAAAGAATCACTTACGAAGAAGATCCAGCGACTGGTGAGACGACTGAAGTACGCACACCTTACGCTGAAACAAAGGTCATCAACCGCGCCAACATTCAAGCGGTATTGGGTTCATCATTCCGTATTACTGGTTTAGATAGTAGTGCTGAAGCAGCTGAGCTTGCGCTATTGCTACGCTCGGGCGCACTTGCTGCACCGATGTATTTCGTAGAAGAGCGCACTATTGGTCCATCACTCGGACAAGAAAACATCGATAAAGGGTTGTTCTCTACGCAAGTCGGCTATCTATTAGTCTTCGCGTTTATGATTATCTTCTATCGCCTGTTCGGTGTGATTGCCAACGTTGCGCTAGCCGTTAACGTTATTATTATCATTGCCATTATGTCAATTTTGGGTTCATCACTTACCCTACCGGGTATCGCAGGTATCGTTTTGACCATCGGTATGGCGGTTGATGCCAACGTACTGATTTTTGAGCGAATACGAGAAGAGATTGCCAATGGTGTGCGGCCAAAATCAGCCATCGTGGCAGGTTTTGATCGCGCATTTAGCAGTATTTTTGATGCCAACATTACAACCTTATTGGTCGCGTTTATCCTATTTGCGATTGGTACTGGTCCGATTAAGGGCTTTGCGATTACGCTAGCTATTGGTATTGTCAGCTCGCTATTCACCGCTATTTTGGTGACACGTGCACTGGTACAAATTGCTTACGGTAAGCGTAAATCCATCAAAAGTCTGAGCATCGGTTAGGAGAATATTATGGCGATCGATAATAACAACCCTTTAGAACAGCAGAATAATCCTGATCGAAATGGCTCAAACGGTGACACGACCAATGCAAGTACGCGTCGCCGTAACAAACCGCGTCGTAATGGTAAAGGTAGCAATACTAAAACCAATAACCCTACTACCGCAAAGTCAGGCAAAAGCTCTAGTCGTCGCGGCGGTAAAGGTCAAAATGCTAAAGACAGTCAAGCACTGTCTACCGCTGTTGATTCTGACGTAATATCAGGTGACGCCGCTGATGATGCCGCAGCTGTTGCTGAAGGTGGCATCAAAGCGGTTGGTAACCAGCGTATCATTCCATTTATGAAGATAGAAAAGCCGATGGCACTACTGTCTTTATTTATGGTAATCGGTAGTATCATTGCTATCGCGGTAAATGGTCTGAACTTAGGTCTTGATTTTACTGGTGGTGTCTCAGCAGACGTGCGTTATGAGCAGCCTGTTGAGCAAGTTGCTGTTGTACAAGCGCTGGCAGACAATGGCTTCGATGATGCGGTTGTACAGTATCTAGGTACGCGTGAAGAGCTATTGGTACGTCTACCTCCTCAGTCTGATAACGTCGATGGACTAAGCGCAAACCTGACTCAAGCATTGGCATTACCTAGCAACACCGCTACGATTAGCAACGTTAATATTATCGGTAGCCAAGTTGGTAATGAGGTTTATTTAAACTCAGTCATGGCATTGGTATTGGCACTGGTTTGTATGCTTGGCTATGTTGCCCTACGCTTCCAGTTCAAACTGTCTCTAGGTGCTGTACTGTCACTATTCCATGATGCTGTCGTAACCATCGGTGTATTTGCGTTATTCGGCTTCCCGTTTGATTTGACGGTATTGGCTGCGGTATTGGCATTGATTGGTTATTCATTGAACGATACCATCGTTGTCTATGACCGTATTCGTGAAAACTTCCGCCGTGTTCGCGGAATTACGCCAGAGCAGACGATTGATTTGTCATTGACCGAAACGCTACGCCGTACGATTATGACCATTTCAACTGTTCTATTGGTCGTACTAGCCATGCTCTTCTTGGGCGGTGATGGATTATACTGGTTCTCAGTAGCTCTGTTTATTGGTTTGCTTGCGGGTACTTACTCATCGACTTATATCGCCAGCTCGATTCCGCTACGCATGGGTCTGTCGCGTGATGACTTTATCGTAAAAGTAAAACCAGAGTTTGAAGAAGAAATCGTTACTTTCAACGATCCAAAAATGTTTGAGCAAGACAACGTTTAGTAAGGTATATTAGATGGATTGATACGTTGAACTAGCGTGTTATCACACTCTATATAATTACTGATTGTACAGCTAAAACGTTTAAATAAGAGCACCTGACTCATGAATAATGAGTCTAGGTGCTTTTGTCTTTATAGCTATTTTGTCTCTCATATTAGATGTACTGCCTTACAATTTTATTATTATTTAACGAACACACCTCTTTATCGTTCACGCATAAACGAGTCACCCATGTCAGCTAATTCCGCAACTTCTCACGCGATGCCACCTATTGATACAAGCTATAAACGTATTGTCGCGATTGCATTGCCTGTGCTACTCGCCAATTTGGCTATGCCATTGCAGAGTGTCATTGATACGGCCATTGTAGGCAATATGAATGACACGGCGAAACTTGCTGGGATGGGTCTAGCCATACAACTGCTGTCGCTATTGCTTGTTAGTTTCAACTTTTTGCAGTATGCATCATCTGGGCTTGCTGCGCAGGCATTGGGACAATTAGCTAATAATACTAGCAATGCATCAGCTGTATCAGTGCCCACGCCTTTGCTGTCTATCTTACAACGCGCGTTACTATTGGCCTTTGTTATCGGAGCAATATTACTACTTGCAAAGCCATGGCTGATTGATTTTGGCTTACAAGCACTATCAGCCAATCCTGAGAGTGGCCGCGCGGCGAAGACCTACTTAGACGTACGCTTTTGGGGCGTGATCGCGGAGCTGATGAATTTTGCATTTATTGGTTGGTTTGCAGGGCAAGGTAAGACCCGTTATATGCTGTATCAGCAGGGCTTTATTGCTGTACTTAATATCGTACTGACTCTGTTTTTTGTATTTGTAATGCAGATGGGCTTGGCTGGTGTCGCACTGGGAACGACTATTGCATTTTGGTTTGGAATATTGATGGCACTGTGGTTGAGCCGTCAACACTTAAAAATATCGTGGTCTGTATTATTTAAAGCAGATCGACAGTATTTTACGAAAGAAAAAATGCTTAGGCTATTTTCTTTAAACAAAGATATTTTCGTGCGCACCCTTATTTTAACGCTAAGCTTTGCTTGGATTACTCGACTTTCTGCTCAAAGCGGTGATGTCATACTGGCTGCTAACGCTATTTTATTGCAAGTATTAAGTATATCTGCCTTCGCTTTAGATGGCGTCGCTGTCTCTGCTGAAACGCTAAGTGGACAAGCTGCAGGGCGACGTGACTGGCCACGGTTTCGTATTATTATAAAGCGTACAGGCGTGGTTAGTTATGGTCTTGCTATCATGTTAAGCGCCATCTGGTGGCTTGCGATGCCTACGTATTTGGGATTTATGACCAATATTGAGTCAGTGTTTGCCCTCGCCTATGATTACCATTTATACGCTGTATTATTGCCTCTTGTCGGCGTTGGTGCCTATTGGCTAGATGGGATATTTTTTGGTTTAACGGCTGGTAGCGTGATCCGCAATGCAGCGCTGATACTGGCTGCTATTTTCTTCCCGTTAAGCTGGCTGCTCTATCAACAATGGGATATGACTGGTATTTGGCTTAGCGTGTGGTGTCTATTATTATTGAGACTAGTCATTCTAGGTGGGTTTTTGTACCGTGCCAATCAGACTGGCAGTTATGAAAAACTACAACCTGAAGCTTAGTTAGTTTTATATTATGTTTTTTCTCTCAATTTTTACTTTTTAATTTTGCAGCAATACCGTTTGAATCAATAATTTTTATATCGATAGATTTATAAAAATATCATAAGAAAAATTTAGGATGTCATGTGAATACTCATTCAAATGAATTAAGCCATCAACATGAAAACCGTTACCACTGGGCTGAGGGCTTTAAGAAAAGCTTGCCAGTTGCTATGGGCTATTTGCCTGCCGGTATTGCCTTTGGTGTACTTGCACAGGTAGCAGGTATCCCGATATGGGCAACGATTATGCTCAGTATCGTTCTCTATGCTGGTGCAGCTCAATACGCTTGTCTGCCAATGCTGAGCGCTGGCCTACCGATTGGCAATATCGCCACCAATATTGCCGCGATTAATCTACGCCATGTATTCTATGGTATGCCGTTATTACAGTATTTACCGAAAAACAAGCTGGCAAAGACGTATTGTTTGTTTGCTTTGACCGACGAGACTTTTTCGATCATGACAAGTTTGCCAAATGAGTCGCGACGAGCGCTGATACTTCCTATTAGCTTATTTAATCAAAGTTGGTGGGTACTGGCGAGTACGGTTGGCGTCATGATTGGCAGTACGCTCAGTGATTTAGTGCCAAATTTAGATTTTGCGTTGGTTTGTCTGTTTGCGATTCTCGCTTATGAGCAATTTCAAAGTATCAAACGCTACTTCCCGATTGGTATTGCCGTCCTTGGCTTAATCATTGCTTCGCTATTTACCAGTGACTGGTTGCTACTAGTAGCCATCACTATCTGTATGTTTATGATCTTGGTACGTGGGTTTTGGATAGAGCGTCAAAAGACGGGAGACTCTTATGACCAGTAGTTATCTTATTTTTGCCACGCTTGCCATGGCAGCAGTGACCTTTATCACTCGTGCATTGCCAGCACTGATACCTAGAAAGCTACTCGATACACCTTGGCTACACCGATTAAATGAGAGTTTGCCATTATCAGTGATGGTGCTGCTAATTTTGACTAGCCTGTCCTATCAAGACGTATCGACGACTGTTACTTTGAATGACACCGAGTTGCATCTATTAATGGCTCAAATCGGCGCACTTATTTTGGTATTGTTTATCTATCATATCAGCCGTCAGCTTTTGGTCAGTATGGTTGTCGGTATCGCAGCAATCAATGGTTTATTTTGGTTATTTAGCAGTTTTCTAGGCTAAAACTGTTTCGACCATTTATAAAACGCCAGTACCCTTAGCGATATTTTAAACATAAAAAAGCTAGATTCATTCAGAATCTAGCTTTTTGTTATCTGAAAATAATTGCTTTAACTTAGCTTAAAGCTCTTCTACACCCATCATATCAACTGGGGTATCAGCCACTATTTGTACGCCTTTTTTACCAGTTTTTGCAGTATCATTACGCTGCTCTTGCAGGTGATCAAGATACGCTTCATTGATCTGACCAGTGATATAGCAGCCGTTAAATACCGCACAATCAAAACCTTCCACTCGGCTATGTTTGGTATCTTTTACCGCGTCGATCAAATCATCCAAATCTTGGAAGATCAAACGATCTGCGCCGATGATATCACGTACTTCTTCAACGCTATTTCCCGAAGCAATAAGCTCGCTACGTACGGGCATATCAATGCCGTATACGTTTGGAAATTTCACTGGGGGCGCAGCACTGGCAAAAAACACCTTGTTAGCACCAGCATCTCGTGCCATTTGAATGATTTCATGACAAGTCGTACCACGAACAATAGAATCATCAACCAACAGTACATTTTTGCCTTTGAACTCTAGTGGCACAGCGCTCAGCTTTTGGCGAACGGATTTTTTACGCTGCTGCTGACCTGGCATAATAAACGTACGACCGATGTAACGGTTTTTCATGAACCCTTCACGGTACTTAACGTTCATTTTTAACGCCAGCTCCATCGCTGAAGTACGCGACGTATCCGGAATTGGAATGACCACGTCGATATCATGATCCTCACCCCATTCAGCAAGGATTTTATCTGCCAGTTTTTCACCCATGCGTAGGCGTGATTTATAAACTGAGATATTGTCCATAATCGAATCTGGACGAGCAAAGTACACATATTCAAAGATACAAGGCGTGTATTCTTTTTGCTCGACGCATTGATGCGTATGCAGCTTATGGTTTAAATCGATAAAAATTGCTTCGCCTGGTTTTACATCACGAACGATAGTAAAGCCAGAACCTGTCAATGCCACTGATTCAGAGGCAACCATATACTCAGTGCCGCCATTCGGTGCCATACGTTTACCAAAGATAAGTGGACGGATACCATTTGGATCGCGGAATGCAAGTAAGCCATGACCCGTGATCAGAGCGACCACGCCATAAGCGCCTTCACAGCGTTTATAGACGGCTTTTACTGCTTCAAAAATATCATCAGCCGTTGGATGTGTTTTGCCTAGATTCTGCATCTCATGTGCCAGTACGTTTAACAGTACTTCAGAATCTGAGTCAGTATTAAGGTGGCGACGATCTTCGATGTACAAAGATTTGGCCAAACTCTCAGCATTGGTCAAGTTACCATTATGCGCAAGGGTAATACCATATGGTGAGTTGACATAAAATGGTTGTGCTTCGGCGCTGCTAGAAGTACCAGCTGTCGGGTAACGAACGTGACCGATACCGAACTTACCAACCAGTTTCATCATATGACGATTCATAAATACGTCACGTACCATGCCATTTTCTTTACGTAGATAGAGTCGCCCATCTTGCAAAGTGACAATACCTGCTGCATCTTGCCCGCGATGCTGTAGCATCGTCAAACCGTCATAAAGAATCTGATTGACTGGTTCGTGAGCTGCAACTCCAATGACTCCACACATAATAGCTATATCCTATTTTGACTCATACATTAGTACGACAATAACGGCAAACTTAACGACAGTATGTTGCTACAACCACTCGCCATCGCACGCCGCTAACCTGATGATATTGTAAGAAACTTAACGAGATTTTTCGATAATCTGTTTTTGATTATCAGTGACACGTGCAAACATTTAGAAGTATAAAAAGAAGTAAAATAATAGACAGTTAGATAAAATAATAGGCAATTAAACAATTACGACTGATTGACCTGATCCCAAGCCATGCCTAATACATCTGATACTAGAGCCTTGCCCATCGGTGCATATGGCATTAGCTCAGGCGCTAGTACTGAGGTTTGCCATTGCGGCATCTGTACTAGCAATGGCGCACTGACGCTCAGTACAACCAAGACCATCAATACGTTTTTGGCAGCACCCAGTACGCCGCCTGCCATTTTGTCCAAGACGCCCAAACGTAAGGTTTTGAGCACGCCTGAGAATACGAAAGCCATCAGATGCATAACTGCTAATATGGCAATCACTACCAATAAAAAAGCCATTGCCATCTGTAACACAGGGTTTTGTACGATACCCGTCAATTGGGGCGACACCACTCCTGCCAGCCTAGTAGCAGCGATAAGGGCGATAAACCAACCTACCAAGCCTATTGCTGTTTTAATCAGTCCTACTTGAAAGCCGCGCCATAAGCCAATCAAGACAACGATAGCAATCACAATATCTAAACCACTCATGCTCTACGCCTTATTACCTTATTTAGTGGATTAACTTTCCATGGCATCGTAATAGCCACCGATTGCCTGAATGCAAGACTGCACCAGCCCAGGACCACGATAGATAAGCCCCGTATAGAGCTGTACCATGTCTGCGCCTGCTTCGATTTTTTTGACGGCTTTGGCACCACTATCAATACCGCCTACGCCTATCAAAGCGACTTTACCATCTAACTGATCAGAGAATTGTTGCAAAATCTGGGTACTAATATGACTCACAGGACGACCAGATAAGCCGCCCATTTGGTCGCCATCACGCAAGTCTTCGACACCTATGCGGCTTAGTGTTGTATTAGTAGCAATCAAACCATCAATCTCAAAGTCTATTAATTGCTGCGAGATATAATCAACTTGTAATGGCTCTAAATCTGGAGCAACCTTAAGCACTAATGGGACATAAAAACCATATTCAGTAGCTAACTGACTGTGACGGTTTTTAATCGTATCCATCAGCTGAGTCAGCGCTTCACCACTTTGTAAATCACGTAAGTTTTTGGTATTTGGCGATGAGATGTTGACCGTAATGTATGAGGCATGCGGATACACACGCTCTAAGCAATACACATAATCATCGGCGGCTTGCTCTACCGGCGTATCGGCATTTTTGCCAATATTGATACCGATATTGCCTTTGTATTTACAGCGTTTAACATTCTCGATTAGATAATCAACGCCTTCATTGTTAAAGCCCATACGATTGATAATTGCGTCTGCTTGCTTGATTCTAAACAGTCTTGGCTTGTCGTTGCCTACTTGCGGTCTTGGCGTGACGGTTCCTACTTCTATAAAACCAAATCCTAACTCAGCCAGCGCATCAATATAATCGCCGTTTTTGTCCAAGCCTGCTGCCAGACCGACTGGGTTAGAGAACTGCAAACCCATACAGTCTGTTGGTTGCATTGACTGACCATACGCCAAGCCTAAAACACGCGCTTTATGCGCTTTATCCAATAAAGATAGCGTCATCTCATGGGCGTGTTCGGGATCCATATTAAACAAAAAAGGACGAAGTAAGGCATAAGACATAGTGATGGCAGACCCTGCTTGGAAGAAATAGTGAATAAAAAATGCGAATGAAATCGGGCGCAGCGATTATATCAGCTTAACAGAAATAAGAGCAAAGTTTCAGTCGCTAAATTTCTACATTTAAGCAGTAACCAATACTGATGAGTCTCTGCTACATAACAGTGAATTGTCGTTTTCTAAGTTAAAGACATAGCATAAAGGCACTCTTAAACATCTACGGCACTGGACGCCCATCAGTCAACGCAATCCAACCACGTATAATGCGATATAAATGCCAGATAAAGGTGAAGGTCATAATCAGTAAACCAAGACCAGCCAATAATATTGAGCCAATAGCGATATTGCCACTATCCGCTAGTATGCTAACGCCAAAGCCACCTAGCGCAAAGGTAATCAAAATAATGCCAATGACGAACCAAACAATACTGTACCAAAAGGTCTTGATTTGCCAATCAAAATGCGTGGCTAACCATGACCCATTAGCATCATGGCGCTTAGCATAGTTCATGACAATCGGCACAATCCACAACAGACCTGCAGTAAAGTAGCTGATCACATATAAGAAATAAGTGATATGGTTATAAGTAATTAAAGAACGGCGCTTATCGTTGCTCATACTGTCCCGCATTATGTGAGGTTTTCCTTACTGGTAATATTTTTGTTCAATAGTCATATGGTTAACTATTTAATGGAGCCGGATAAATGGCTTTTCAATGATACCAACGATACAGCAGTATTCTACTGTCTAATATCGAGTGTCGAGTAAAAGCACACAGTGATATAAGCATCTAAAATACTTATCACAAAATGATGCATTTTAAGAAGTGACCGTTGCTTGTACCTGAATAGATTTATTGGTCAGGTCTTGCTGCATAGATAACTGTGTAAATTGCCAGCCTTGCTGTTCAAGCTTACCCAATGCAGTGCTGACGACCGCTTGACTAGGATGCGTAAAGCTCAATTGTACTGCATCGCCAGTCGCAACTACCTGAGCACCTGCTATACCTGAGTTATTGAGCAGCGCGTTAATACGACTAGCAGGAGGCATATCAACCTCTCCAGTAGCGTTATTCCCAGTATTCAATGCACTATTATCAATATTACCTGCTTGAGCACGCAACCAAAAATAATCTGCCACTTGCTCCTGATAGTCGTTTTTACTATCGCTCGCTGCTTGATGAACGCTATAGCCACCATAGCCGCCTATAAACAACAGTAGAAATACGGATAATACAGCTAATGCTAGCTGATCACGGTGAGGTAATGCTTGCCAGCGCGTCGTTAGTACATTTTGATAATTATTCATACGCTCTGACAATACATGAGCCTTAGTACTGGTTGCAGAGACAGCTGTATTACGTTTGGTACGGCGTTGTAATCGTTTCATGTTTTGACCTTTATTACCAATACCTTGATGAGTTACGACGCTGCCGCATTATTTGCCATGGCACTGTTTTCTGCAATATTATTTTCTACCACATTGACGGTGACTTGACCACTAAACTGACCTTGCTCATTACTATTCACTTGTGCAAGTTTGGCATTTAAGCCTTGTGCTACCAGCGTGCTCGTAAATTTATCAAGACTACCGCGATCTGGAGCAATCAAGGTGAAACTGAGCGCTGATGGTTGCATTACCAGTGACTGTGCATGCAATGAGGACTGTTTAATTAATGGTGATATTCGCGACAGTGCCGCCATATGTGATGCAGGCGCTTGGCTATCGCTACGCAGTTTTGGTTGCAGCTGTACTTGCAGTTTGGTGCGCGTACTCAGTGGCTCATCGGCGAACCAAGATTGATACTGTGCCGCAATTGCAGTCTTGGTTGCGGCGGTTGCTTCATTATACTTGTACCACTGCACACCATCGGTTGCCATTTGCAGCACTAACGCTGATAGCGCAACCATCATCGCCACCCGTAGGTATGGTGATAATTGTGAGTCAGTAGATTTCATAAAGAAATTAAGCGCGTGACGCTCAGGACTGTCAATTGGCTTAGGTACTTTATGCAGAGTCGTCAGTAGCAGCTGATGATCAGCGATCAGCGCTTTAGTTTGCGCCACTAAATCTATTGTCGATGATGAATCTCGTGAGTCAACAGATCCGTCAATAGGTGCCTCAATAGATGGCAAGACCATTACTTCACTCAAATGCGGGAAACGCTCAAACATTAGCGGTAAATAGCTGACGGCCATACCCTGACGCAATGATTGGCGCAGCAGCATAGTCTGTGAATCTTGATAGAGGGTCACTTGTTGACCTGCGCCCTCTTCTGGCGGTGGCAACAATAAAAAGTCTGGCAGTAACGCTACTATATTCATACCGGCTAGCTGCGCGCTTTGTTGCCAGGATTCAATGTCGTTTTGTGCCAGTGCGTACAGTTGCGTCGTATCAGTATGGCTCAATTGACGGATGTTTAATTGCTCAATAGGCGTTAATGACGTTTCTTCAAATAAATATTGTTTGCCGCTATTACCCAGCTGTTTAAGCTGAGTAGCATTGAGCGCCGTATCCACTTGCAACGCATGACTTGAGGGAAAATATAGACAAAGCGTCTTTTGGCTACTGGACTTATAGTTACCATAGATTGTTTGCAGCTGTTGCCAACCATCAACCATTTGCCATTGCTGTACATCTTCGTGCCAGACAGCTAGCGGGCTATGCTGCGCTCGTAACCAAACATGTAACACTAAGCGTGTCCTCAATTATTGCTGCTGTTATCAAAATATCGTTAAGGATTGATGCGGTTTTTGAAAGAGCTGGACGATTTTATATGATTGATATAGGGCTGAACTTTGTACCAATACCATTTTAAATCCGTCATATCTAATCAATTCTGCTCTAGCAAAGCGTTCCTAATCAAAATATTAGATATCTAGTCTAGTAAGGCTGGTCAGGAACAAAGCGATCAACTTCCGTTGCCATGCCAGTCATCACAAACTCCATATCAAACACTCTGGCTTCCGCTAGAGAAAATGACTCAGGATAATCGCCTGTCAGCAATCCCGCGATATAGGCGACGATAGACATATGACAAACAACAACCAAACACTCAGCTTCAATATTGGCAATATCTATCAAAGCTTGGCGCGCATCATCCGAGGGCGTGATATTGTCCTGCACAGATGAGGCTACTTGCGGCGCTCGTGACTGAAATGCAGATAAAGTCTGCTGCGCTCTAATATAAGGGCTAACCACAAAACGAACTGGGCTATAGTGAGTGGTCACATACTCTGCCGTCTGCGCTGCTTGCTGCTGACCAAAGTCCGTCAGCTGACGCGCGCTATCTGGACGTGTTTCGTCTTCTGCTTGACCATGACGTACTAATATAATTTTCATAACCTTCCTTGGAGCGCTAAGTTCGACTCTCTTGATACTGCCTTCTAATAACATGTCTTACTTATCAGCATCGCTGTCTTTGCTTTTGGTATGACTGCCAGAGGTTTTCATATGAGCCGTAAGTGCTGCATTGCTATGATCATGCGCCATGACAAACTCAACATCGCTACGGAATCCTGCTTCCATTAGATGTAGCGCAACGCCTAGAGCAGCCTTGTCTTCATAAATGACCGCATAGAGCGCATGAGTAATTGGCATATAGATACCCGCTTTGGTCGCCTTTTCATGTACTTGCTGAATAGTATTTACCCCTTCAGCGGTTTGGCCAAGCTTTTTGACCGCGGCATCAATACTCATACCGCGTCCAAGCATATTACCGATACGATAGTTACGACTTAGCTCTGAGCTACAGGTAGCGTATAAGTCGCCTACCCCTGATAAGCCCAAGAAAGTGAGCGGATTGGCGCCTTCTTCAACACCAAAACGACTCATTTCTGCCAAAGCACGAGTAAGAATCATCGCCTTAGTATTCTCACCTACTTCATAAGCTGCCGCCATACCCATGGCAATTGCGTAGATGTTTTTTAGCGCGCCGCCAAGCTCGACGCCGCGTATATCATCACTAGCAAATACTCTAAAGAAGGCACTATGTAATGCTGCTTGCACGGCATGACGCAATGGCTCTGACTCACTTGCGATAACAGTAGCAGACGGCATGTTTTTCATGATTTCTATAGCGAGGTTCGGCCCTGACATGACGCCAAAATTTACTTCTGGCAGCACTTCTTTGATGATATCACTCATCATCGCAAAGGTGTCTTTTTCCATACCTTTGGTCAACGACACAATGGACTGACCACTGATAAAAGGTGCGATGTTTTTTAGCGTTTCGCGAAAGGCTAAACCTGGCACAGCGATAAAAATAATGTCTTTGTCTTTGACGCTTGCCGCCAAATCATGGCTGTATTTCAATCGATCATCAAACTTATAGCCCGGTAGATACTTTTTATTGGTCTGTGTTTTCGCCATTGCTTTTACGGTACGCTTATTACGTACCCACAGCGTGGTATCACAGCCATTACGTGCGGCTAAATTTGCCATTGCCGTACCAAAGCTACCACCACCCAAAAACGCCAAACGCAGCTTGGTTGGATTGCTATGAATGTCGGCCATATCCTTTGCCACAGCTGATTCAACAGGACTAGGATTTGACTTTTTACGGCCGAGACCTGACTTGGTTGCTCGCTCAAAAATACCTGCAAGCATACCATTATGCTTTTCAGACGACTCTTTGTCCGTTTCATTATTAGCACTGGTGTTGTTTTTATTACTATTGTTAGGGCTTGTCATGTTCTTTTATCCGTGTTGACTGACGTATTATCAATAGAATCTATCGTGCTCAGCTACTGGCCTTGTGATTTTTGAATTACAACTTTGTGAAATTATAATCTTATTAATAAACAGTACTGAGCTACATTACGACTCGAAGCGAACTAACGGTTCGATATCGATAGGTTTGCGTTTGGACTCATCCTTGGGACTTGTGCCAGTATAAACAAAAGCGGTCACATAATCATCTTCGCCTACACCGAAATACGCTTTTACCGCAGGCTCATTACACAGCAGCCCAGTGCGCCAAACCGTACTAAATCCTTGGGCTTTTAATGCCAAAATTAGGTTTTGTACAGCAGCACCCGCACTGAGCATCTGCTCAAAAGGTGGCACTTTTTTGTGTTCTTGCATTTGAGTCACGGCCGTTATGATTAGCGGCGCTCGCAGCGGCATATTTTTAGTTTTAGTGATGGTTTTTTCAGACAACTCTTCGCCATCTTGTAGCGCTTTTGCTTGGGCAGCTTCGAGCAAGGCACGGCCTAACTCGTGGCGCGCCTCACCCTGCGTCACGATGAAGCGCCACGGACGCAATTTTTTATGATCTGGCGCAGTTGCCGCACACTCAATGGCAGATTCAATCTGCGCACGCGTTGGTGCTGGCTCATCTAGATTACCCATACTGCGTCTTGAATTGATCCAACCTATCAGCTCGTCACTGGTAGAGGAGATATCATTCGCCGCTACGTTCTTCACAGACAGTTTTTTATCTTCTACTTCTTGGCTTTCATTATCAGTTGTAGTCATTGTTTTATCCTTATTTATTATTATCTATCACTACTTATTATTAATAATATCATTTTCTTATTTTTTAACAGCTATAGAGCAGTTGAGAGCTACACATAGGCAGTCTCAACTCAGCGATAAACTACGCAACATCTTCGACTCGGTGGTCCATGCGTAGATAGTCCTCCGACTGCATTTCAAGCAGACGTGAACGAGTACGTTCAATCTCAAACGCCAACTTCTCTCCTTGATATAAGTCTAGAATCGGCTGCTCTGCCCGTACCAATAATTTCACACGGCGATCATAAAATTCATCGACAAGATAAATGAAACGGCGCGTTGGATCACGCAAGTCGTCATCTAGCGCTGGCACAGAGTCAACTAAAACAGTGCTAAATCGTTTGGCAAGCTCAATAAAATCAGCGGCTGATCGCGGCGCCATACAGAGATGACGGAAATCACAGAATAAGATATCTTCGGTACAAGCGTTGATTTTTACTTCTCGTCCATTGATAGTAATGGACTCTTTGCTGATTTTCTGATTATTCGACAAGCTCGCAAAACGGTTGGCTAACCAATGATAGTTCGCCTTAGTAAGTGGCGCTTCGTATAACTCAGCTTGCTGCAATACGCGCAGACGATAATCAATTCCCGAATCGATATTCATTACCGTCGTATGACGCTCAACTTCCGCAATGGCAGGCATAAAACGGTCACGATGCAAGCCATCTTTATACAGTCCAGCTGGCTCAATGTTTGAAGTAGCAACTAAAGTAATACCGCGATTGAACAGCATAGTAAACAAATCGCCCAATATCATGGCATCAGAGACGTTAGAAACAAAAAACTCGTCAAAACAGATGATAACCGCTTCTTTATAAATAATATCAGCGACTTTCTCTAACGGATCGCTCTCACCTTGTAGTTTGTTAAGCTCTCTATGGACACGCTGCATAAAATGATGGAAATGCAGACGCATCTTGCGCTCGATGGTCAACGAGTCATAAAACATGTCCATCATCCATGTTTTGCCGCGGCCGACACCGCCCCACATATAAAGACCCGTTGGCGCGACAGGCTTAGATTTTAAAAAGCCAAAGAAACCTTTCTTTTGCGGTGCGCTATTGATGAGCTGATGGTATATCTCATCAAGATAGCTCATGGCCTGAAATTGCTGCTCATCCCGAGTAAACTCATCTGTACTGACAGCTTTCTCGTAACGTTGCAATGGAGATAAACTCATAATACGACTCATCGTTGGATTAAATAAATATCAAAATAGTAGAATAATTTGGCATAGCGCTGGTGTTATCAAGCAAGCCATATCAAAACGGAAACCATTAAGCTGAGTTAGCTATGAATAAACTTAGCTATCCTGCCCAAAGCTATGCTTGTCTAATAAGCCCTTGAGCTCTGATAAGCGACCATGGAAGAAATGACCCGCGCCATCGACCACGCTGACTTCAATGCCTAATCGGTCTGCAAATACCTGCATATTATCAGGTTCAATCACCTCATCCGCATTACCATAAATCTCAAAAGTTCTATCTGCAGGCAAATTAATATCAGTACTGTCGTTTTTTTCGACTGATGGTGCGATAAGGGCGATTTTCGTTACTTCAAAGTCACCCAATCCCCATATATGCGCGGCTTCAAGCACTTGCTCAGCCACGCGTGCCGTGACATAACCACCAAAAGAAAAGCCACCCAGCCATAGCTTTCGAGCATTGGTTTGTTCAGCAATCCATTGTAGCACGGTCATTGCATCGACCACTTCACCTTCCGCATAATCATGCTCGCCTGTCGATTGGCCAACGCCGCGAAAGTTAAAGCGCACCACATGCATACCATTATCACGGGCAAAGCGATACATGGTGGTGACCACTTTGTTATTCATCGTACCATCAAACAACGGATTGGGATGGCATAGCAGCGCCACCGTGTCTGTATTTGGGTCATTAGGATTGTCATTTTGCCACAGTGCGTCAACCTCGAGCACGCCAGCAGGAGCAGGAATTAATTGCATAGTATTACTTATTAATAAAAAATGAATGGCTCAATTATCCTAGATACAATTTATATTTCAAGTGATTTGCTGTGTACGGATGCGACTTGTTTTATTTTTGGTCAATAAAGGTTGTCTGTAGTTTTGCAATATTGCTGTTCTTAAGATATTAAACTGGTTTATATCTAGGGCAAGGTTCATCGGCAATATACCCGTAATACAGCACACAATAACTGTCTAGACAGGTAATATCTAGATAAGCTACATTCATAAAGCTTTGCCTATAGCTAAGACGTTCTGCTTATATAAATCAGGAATTATTTATGAACACTTTTAATAAAACTGCCAGTTTGACGGCAACGTTAGTGGCTGCACTTGCTTTGAGCGCTTGTCAAAGTACGCCTTCCTCACCAGTTATCCAGCGTGCCAACTCTATCTATGAAACAACAGGTATCGCTGATACCAAGGTCAAAGCACAACAAAATGCGATCGATAGTGCGCAAAAAACCTGTCGAAGCAAGCAAGTGATTATCGTTGATGACAATGTAAAGTATAATGGTATCTTAAATGAGCGTACTGGCCGTATGGTTGGACAAGTGGGCGCAGTCGTTGGCTCAATCTTTGGCACTGGTTCGCCAGATTTGTCACGTAGCGATGATTATGAATACACCATTAACTTCCGCTGCCAATAAACATAGTCAATACCATATAAATCAGATACAGTGTCAGGCTCACTCAATCTACTATTTGTAGCACTTTCACTCGCCTTCCTTGTATCTGAATTATCTTGAACCGACTATATCTAGCTAAAAATACCCATCTACTTTTCTCTACACGACAACTTCTTTTAGACGGAAACAGATTTACGATCTAACCGCTAACATTAAGTGATATACAATCCTTCTTTGATTAAACAGCCAACAAACTGAGATATAGATAATATATCAATCAAAGCTTGTTGGCTTCGCTTTTTGTGCGCGCTGTTTTAAGTTAAACTGTTCCCTATTGTATTTAACCTGCCCTCATCAGCTTTTTCTGTTTTAATCATCTTTGGTCTTCTATCATGCGCAAACCCAATCTTTCAAACACCAAACAAGCCAAAGTATTAACGCCTGCTAAAGATTTGGCCACTCTAGAGGCAGAACTCGCTGAGCAGGAAGACCATCTAGAGGATACGGTCTTACGCCTAAGTGATTACTTATCAGCGGTTGAGATGGTCATCAAACAAACTTTTGACCACCGTGTCTGGGTAAAAGCTGAAATCCGTAATCTATCGAGTAAAGGTGGTCATTACTACTTTGAACTAGCAGAAAAAGACGACGATGGCAAAGTAGTCGCCAGCTGCCGTGGCAATCTCTGGCGTTTCAAAGCTGCTCGTATATTAGCTAAGTTTGAACGTGCGACTGGTATGCCGCTTGAGCGTGATTTGACCGTACTCCTTAAAGTATCGGCAGGGTTCCATGCCCAGTACGGCTTTTCAATCACCATTGAAGATATTGATCCTAGCTATACGCTAGGCGACTTGGCCCGGCAATATGCAGAAATGGTTGATCGCTTAACAGGCGAAGGGTTATTACATCTCAATCAGCAGCTACCTACCCCTTTTGATATCGAGCATGTACTGGTCATCGCCCCTGAAAAGGCGGCTGGTTTAGGCGATTTTCAAGCAGATGCCGATCGCTTAGCCAGTACAGGTGCGTGTCACTTCCACTACCATAATGCAACTTTTCAGGGCAATCATGCGCCCGCTGAAATCCGTCAAGCCATCGTTAGCGCCCAGCAGCAGTTTTACGATACTTATCAGCGTCTACCAGACTTGTTGGTCATCATTCGCGGCGGCGGTGCAGTTGGTGACTTGGCTTATCTCAATGATTATGAACTGGCAGCTTTGGTTGCTGAGCAGCCCGTCCCTGTCTGGGTGGGTATCGGTCATGAACGTGACAAAGTCATCTTAGATGAAGTGGCACATACCAGTTTTGATACACCCTCAAAGGTGATTGCTGCTATCCATAGCCACTTGGCCCAGCTCGTCACTCAGACGCTACAATATCAGGCACAAATTAAGCAAGCGGCTCAGCGTCAATTGAATACTGCTGAACAACAAACTGCGCGACAGTTGAGCCAAATACAGTCGCAAACGATTGGGCAGCTCACCGCTCTACGAAAAGACAGTGACTATGCATGGCGCAGTATTCAACAGAGTGCCCAGCGCCAAGTAAAGCAAGCAGTCAGACTGACGGCTGAGCGATACACACAAACGCAAACCTTGGCGCATCAACAGCTCGCAAAAGCCGCTACCAATAGCAAAAGTCATCAAGAGACAATCATGCAGAACGCGCAGCAGCAAATTGTGCAAGCACAGCGCGATAGCGAACATCTACGTGACATCGTGCTATTACATCGACCGTCTCGCGTGCTCAAGCAAGGCTACACCATGCTCACGGATGCTAAAAACAAGCAGACTCTCACTAGTAGTACCCAACTCTATCCTGAACAAACCGTTCATATCATTTTAAAAGATGGCAACGCAAAAGCGCAGATTCTCGATATCACTACGGATAAGAAAGCGATAGAAACTTCAGGCACTCCAACTTAACCACATAATAATATCTACAGATTACTCATCTACTTACCTTTAAAAATTAGGAAATTTTATGACTACCCCTACTCGCCGACGCAAAAAAGCCGCCCCAAAAACCTTTAAGGCGGCTTATGATATTTTAAAGACCAATGCGGCTGAACTACAGCAACAAGACGAGCCTGATATTGATAATCTAATGACAACGGTCGAAGAGTCTATTGCCGCTTATCGTGTTTGCGAGACTCGTATCAATGCTGTACAGCAAGCACTGGATGCAGCCTTTGCCGAAGAAAAATCTACTAGCAGTGTTGATAGTTAAATAAAAATCAGCCGCTAGATAGCAGCTGATTAGTTAAATTAGTTACATCAAGCTCATTTGACACTGTCACAGCCTTATATTTAGCTTATTCAGGCTCATCAACCTCAAAGACTTGGCGCAGATAGGCAAGATACGTGTCGTTATTGATCATGGTCTTGCCTGGGCTATCAGACAGCTTAGCGACTGGCTGACCATTGCACTCTACCAATTTAAGCACGATATTAATCGGAGTAATGCCCATATCATTGGTCAAATTGGTGCCGATGCCGAAACTGGTTCTAATGCGACCTTTAAAGTATTGATGCAGCTCCCACGCCTTCTCTAAATCCAACCCATCGCTAAAAGTTAGAATTTTAGTTTTTGGGTCTATTTTTAGCTTCTCATAATGGGCAATTGCCTTATCACCCCAAACATATGGGTCGCCGCTATCATGACGCAGACCGTCGAATAACTTGGCAAAATATAAATCAAAATCACGTAAGAACGCATCCATTCCAACCACATCTGTCAATGCAATACCCAAGTCGCCACGGTACTCATGCACCCATGCTTCAAGCGCGGCCTTTTGTGAGTCGCGCAGACGCACATCTAATGCCTGAAACGCCTGCATAAACTCGTGCGCCATCGTGCCTATCGGCGTCATTCCTAATTGTTTGGCCAAATACACATTTGATGTACCACCGACTATCTTTGGCTCGGCTTTATGTAGCGTCTTCACTACATGTGCCTGCCAGCGTCGACTAAAACGTCTACGCGTGCCAAAATCAGCGACTATAAATGGCGGCGTATCTTGACCGTACTGAGTTTGTTTTTCGGCATATTGATGTAATAGCGCTACTTTTGCATCGAGGCGACGTTGTCCTTCTTCAATCACGCTGTCATTAGATAGCGCATTAAAATACAGCTCATTGACAATAGCCAATACGAATACTTCAAAGAACATCGCTTGAATCATTGGCCCTTCGATATCGATAAACAGGCGACCTTTATCGTCTGTACTTACCGTAATAAAACGACGTTTTAGCTTAAATAATTCTAGATAATCAACGAAATCTGAGCGAATAAATCGTAGGCTACGTAAGTACTCTAGCTCATCTGGCAAAAAGCGCAATTCGCATAAGCTGTCTAGTTGCTGCTCTAGATCTTTTTGGATATCAGCCAACGGATAGGCTGCATCTTTATTGTTACGGCAGCGAAAGCGATAAACACCATGGGTTTGCGGGAACTGATGCAGCATGGCTTGTAACATCGTAAATTTGTACAAATCATTATCAAGCAATGAAGTAATAATAGGTGCATAAGAAACGGTCATGCTATGGCCTTAAAATTGCAAAATAAGAAACAAACGTCATTTGATAGACAAAGCGACATCATATGTGGACGATAAACAATACACGCTCATTCATTATGAGCCATCGATAAACCGTTCAGTATAACGAAGTTTGGTATTTATTTCAGAGTTCACTTTTGATTGCCGAAAAAGAACAGTAAAATTCCAATAAAACAATTACTCAGACCATTCATAAAAACATCGTATAAGTCTATCCTGAAAATCTATTCATAGATGGTTAACACGGCTTACGCTTTTGCACTCATAAACTGCTCCACATAATCATCAGCAGGATTGTGCCGTAACTCGCTTGGCGTCCCCGTTTGTATGAGTCGACCACCATTTAGCATACTGATACGCTGACCTACTTTGACAGCTTCATCGATATCATGGGTAATAAATACAATGGTTTTGCTCAATCGTTCTTGCAATTCGAGTAATTGGTCTTGCAGTTGAGCGCGAATGAGCGGATCAAGTGCAGAGAACGCTTCATCCATTAGCAAAATTGGATTATCCGTCGCTAAGGCACGAGCCAAACCAACGCGCTGCTGCATACCCCCTGAGAGCTCATCAGGGTAGCTGTTTTCCAGATTTGATAGCCCGACTTCATTCAGCCAATGTCGAGCCGTTTCATGTCGCTCGTTTGCGCTCATTTTTCGGACACGCAGCCCATAAGCGACGTTTTGTATAACTGTCATGTGTGGCACTAAGCCGAAATGCTGAAAAACCATGCTGACTGTCTGCTGACGATAATGCTGCAACTGCTTATCGTTGAGCGCTAAAATATTAATAGCCGTAGCAGAGCTTTCTTCTACTGCCTTACTCATATTATCTATCACTGATTGCCTATCAGCCATCGTGTGAGTCGCATGATCTCTATTCAGAGCAGTATCTACCCATATCTCACCACTGGTTGGATCGATCAAGCGGTTAATATGGCGTATCAGCGTTGACTTGCCCGAGCCTGATAGTCCCATGATGCAATGCAACTCGCCTGCCTTAATATCTAAATTAATATCATACAGACCAACCGAGTAGCCCGTTTGCTCTTTTACCTTGATGCTATCCATACCCTCAGCCAGCAATGCCAATGCAGACTGTGCTTGCGTAATACTGGCATTATAAATCTTACTGATATTTTTTAATTGGATATGAGTCATCGGTGCTCTCACTATTCATGTGGTTTTTATCATTAGGGCTTCGGTCGATTACCATGGATTCAGTCGTATGCCACTAGACAACTTTCTATCCAATCGGACGTCTGCCTGCTTCGATGGTTTTTTGACGGGTACGCTTACCTTGACCAAATGCTTGCGTAATACGGTCAATGATAATGGCAACGATAACGATGGCCGTACCTGCTTGTAGACCTTGACCGATATTGAGCGTTTGGATAGATTGCAATACATCTTCACCAAGCCCAGGAGCACCAATCATTGAGGCCAATACCACCATGGCAAGTGACATCATTACGGCCTGATTGATACCTGCCATAATACTGGGCAACGCTTGTGGCAATTTAATCCAAAGGAGCAGCTGTAGGTGGGTACTACCAAAGGATCGTCCTGCTTCGACCATTTCATGATTGACTTGCGTAATCCCTAATGTCGTCAGACGAATCAAGGGTGGCAGCGCATAAATTACAGTCGCGAATAACGCAGGCACTTTACCAATACCAAACAGCATCAGCACTGGTATGAGATATACAAAACTCGGCATGGTCTGCATGATATCTAGCACTGGCGTCACTATCTTGCGTAGCAGTTTGCTACCTGACATAGCGATACCAATAGGAATACCAATCACCACCGTGACCAGTACCGATACGATAAGCAGCGCTAAAGTATCAATTAATGCGCCCCATAAACCAAAAGCGCCAATAAAAAACAGCCCTGCTCCACATGCCAGCGCAAACCAAATCTTGCGAACACCAAACCAGCCAAGCACAGTCACAAATGCAATAATCAACCAAGGCGGGATAACCGTTAATAATCGTTCAATAGGTAGTAGCAGATAAGTAAGCGCCATCGTGCTAATAGTACGAAATACATCACCATAGTTTTGGACCACATTTGCTAAGGCATTATTGAGTGGGGTCTCAAGCGACCATGAAGGAAAGCTTGAGGCAAGCGCTGACGCATTGATATTAGATGCAGTTGTACCGGTAGAGGTAGCACCCGTTGAGCTAAGACCTAACTTGGTAGCGAGATTGGTAGCGGCTTCATCGGACAGCCATGCTTGCCAAACTTCTGGGTTGTCACGCAAAAACACCATGGCTTGCTCATCGCCAGTGTGTTTACTTTCGCTCATCTCCAAGATAGCACCGTTTAGCTCATCAGAGGTAAATTGCACCTTTTCAAAGACAGCTGCTAGTTCAGGATTGGATTCGACAAACGGGGTAGAAACGGCAATACCTAGCGGCGATACTGGGAATCCTGACACGCAATCCATCTTACCATCAGCGAGCAGCAGATTTTGCCAACAAGCATCCTCATAAGCTGGAAACTCTAATGGCGCAAGGTCATATTTTGCCATTAGCCCAGTGGGTTGCCAGTAGTAAAACAACAGTGGCTTATGCTGTTCAAAAGCGGAGGCAATTTCGGCATCGAGAGCAGCACCTGTACCAGGGTGTGCGTTGTTGAAAAGGCTGTCTAGACCGGTGGTTTTTAGCAAACGTGTGTTAAAAATCTCACACGTCCAACCAGAGGGACAGTTCATAAAACGTGATCTACCAGGATCTTCAGGGTCTTTAAATAGCTCCGTATATTTAGGCAAATCTTGATAGCTGCGTAGTCCTGGGTTCTCTTCCAATACATATCTTGGGACATACCAGCCTTGAGTTGCACCACCTTTTAGCGTATCGCCGATGATGGCCACTTTATTTTGCTCAATGGCTTTTTCCATGATTGGCGAACGGCCAACCCACTGCTCCCCGATGACCTGAATGTCATTCTGTGAGAGCGCTGTATCAAGTGCAGGCCCTGCTCCTGGTACTTCTTCTACTGTGCAGCCGTATCCGTCTTCTACGATATATTTGAGTACGCCGGAGGTAAATTGCCCACTCTCCCAGGTTAGCGCCCCAAATTTAATCGGCGAGTTGCAGGCTGCAGACGCCGATACAGGCAATAGTATCGCGCTCATCCACAGTAAGCTTAATGCAATCCATTGGCGCATACTCTTTCCTATTATTATGTTGTATCGGCATGAAATCACTATCAAAACAATAGAACTAAAAAACAGCTGAAAGGTCTATATCAAGTTTACCAATGCTGGCTCTAGACCATTCAGCTACTATCTACTGTTGTTTAGACTTACTACAAAGTGTAGCGATTTATAGAAGTGATGACAAACGCTTATTTGTAGATTAACGCATTAGATAAATTTACGATAATTTTGATAAAGCTCTTATGACACGTCGCTCTTAATTTGAGAAATCTATGTTTGTAAATTCATATTTTAGACAAAAAAATAGCACCTATCTGGATAGGTGCTATTGGTTATGATATCGACTAAAAAAGGTCACTATTAATTTCTATAGCTACTATAAAATGTCTAATTCAAGAATTGTTATTTTAAAGACTGTTATTTCAAGAACAGTTATTTCAAAAAAAGCGCCATCGCCTTTTTAAACAGTCCACCATAAGGCGGCAATAATAAATTCAAGCCATTGAGCTTAGTTTGGACAAAAATCGGCTTCATATGGCTGAGACGTTCAAAGCCAGCCTTACCATGGTACGCACCAGTACCAGAGTCACCCACGCCACCAAACGGCAAGTCGTGCTGAGCCACATGTATCAAAACTTCGTTGATACATAAGCCACCCGAGACCGTATTGTTACGCACGTTTTCGATACTGCTGTAATTGTCACTAAACACATATAGTGCCAATGGCCGTGGACGCGAGTTCACAAAGTAAATGGCATCATCAAGCGTCTCATAATGCATCAGCGGCAAAATCGGGGCAAAAATCTCATTTTGCATGAGGTCGCTGTCAGGCTCAGGCTCGCTGACGATGACTGGCGGCATTAAACGGGTCTCTATATTAGATTCAACGGCAGTTAACGCATGTAACTCGCCGCCTGTTAGCGCATCTAGATAGCCTTTTACCCGTTTGAACTGCTCACCATTAATAATGCGAGAATAATCTGGGTTTTCTTCGATATCAGGATAATGCTTGGTCATCCACTCTTTTGCGAGTTGGATAAACTGGTCATGGTATTGACGATGAATCAAGACATAATCTGGAGCAATACACGTCTGCCCAGCATTTAGTGTCTTACCCATCATCACTCGATTGACAACAGACTCTAGATTGGCATCATCTAGTACGATTACAGGTGATTTACCACCAAGCTCAAGCGTCACTGGTGTTAAATTGGGCGCAGCGGCAGCCATTACCTTTTTGCCCACCGCAGTCGATCCGGTATATAGCAGATGGTCAAATGGTAGCTCACTAAAGGCGGCGGCAATCTCAACTTCACCGAGCACCACACAGATCATATCTGGCGAAAAATAACGAGCAATGGCGTCAGCAAACGTCTGAGCAAATTGCGGCGCGGCCTCACTCATTTTGACCATAATGCGGTTGCCCGCGGTGATTGCATCAATCATCGGGCCAATTGCTAAAAATAATGGATAGTTCCAAGGCACCATAATACCGACCACACCCAATGGCTGAGGCTGGATTTCATTATGGGCTGGCATATACAGCGCTGAGATCGGCGCACGATGTGCTTTCATCCATTTTTTGCCGTGTTTTTTGGCGTGGCTAATACCGGTAAAGCTAGGAAATAACTCAGCAAACTGCGTCTCTGACTGGCTACGATAGCCAAAGTCTGCACTAATCGCCTTTGCAAAACTCTCTTGGTTGTCACTCAGCATCACTTCTAGATTATCTAGCTGCGTCGTACGAGTGCCCCAATCATTGATTGGCTGGGTGCGGCTTAACATTTGCAAGCGTGAAAATTGCGCTTTCATCTCATCGATAGTCGTCGCCGTACTTAGGGCTTCAGGCACACGCTGCAGCGCAAAACCGGTCTCGGTCACTGCCTGCTCATGGGCGCTTTGGTTGCTATCTGTCATTTGTCTTCCTTGTCATAATCATAGTAATAGTCATAAGGTTTGTAGTCACTACATTATATTGGGTTAGAGGCTCTATCTTTCTAGTCAGGTGCACTCTTTGATAACCTACTCTGACTATAAATTTCATCAGATTCCATTCATCACACTTTAATGTAGCGCATCGACTGAGCAATGAACAGCACCTTTGGTTGACTACTGCGTCTGTACTAGCAGCACCGCTATGAACCACTTGCCACTGTTCTATACCTATTATTTCGTCAGCCATTGCTAGCTGATTGCTATTAGCATTTACGCCATTTACAGACATTGCGAAACTATATATCTTTGGGCGATAGTCGCCAAAACTGCTACACTACTGATGAGCATTATTTATTTTAAACTTGATAATAATAAGACAGATACTCTCATGCAAAATGACACACAACCCCTTAATGACACGCTTGTCAGCAAATCTCTCTCAGCGGCCGATTATGTCCCTACTCTCGATGCGATGCTAGCACGCACCCTTGAACGTATCGATCTAAAGAAACGACAAGAGCTGCGTACGCCTGATGAATTATGGATTGTAGATCATAACGACGTCTACACGCTTGGACAGGCAGGTAAAGAAGAGCATATATTACAGCGTACTGACACGCCTATCATCAAGACCGATCGCGGTGGTCAGGTGACATGGCACGGTCATGGGCAGCTGGTTATCTATTGGTTGTTTGACTTAGACAGTCTCAAATGGAGTGTACGCAATCTCGTCTCCCATGCTGAGCAAGCGATAGAAGACGTCATCAATGACTGTTTGAGTAGCTCACCATCTAATAGTGATAATATCAGTGCTCATGCACGCCGCGATGCCCCAGGTGTCTACTTATATGCAGATACTGCTGCAACAGATGACCGCACCTCTACAGATGACAACTCTCTTGATAATAAGATTATGCTTGGCAAAATGGCCTCGCTAGGCTTTAAGATTAAGCATGGCTTTAGCTACCATGGCATTGCGATTAATCTAAACTGTGACCTGTCTTCATTTAATGCCATCAATCCTTGTGGCTATGCCGGCATGCAGATGTTGCGATTGTCTGACTTTGTAGCCATGCAGACAGATTCAGAGCAAACAGAGCCAGAGGCGCAGACCGAGCAGCAAATGAGCGATTCATTCAGCTATGAGACAGTCACTCAAAAACTTATTGATAACATCGCTAAGCGTCATGCTGGGTTGATTGAGTTGCGAGCTATCGCGCCCAAGTAAATTTTGAGTCCGTTTTTGCATAATCTTTTTTTGCATAATATCTTGCACGCTTAGACTTAAGCATTAAGAGAAAATTCAGTACAAACTTGCTATAATCGCATGCAGTACAAATCGGACGCAGCAACTATCCTTGCTGTCTCCCTAGCTCAACCCCTTATTCAAACATTTAAAACAAAAGCAAATTGGAGCATTTTATGGCAGATTTTAACAAAATTTTGGACGCAGGCGACGTAGACGGCGGCATCATCAACGTAGTAGTAGAGATCCCAGCTGGTAGCAGCCATAAAATTGAGTGGAATCGCGAATTAGCAGTATTTGAGCTTGACCGTATTGATCCACAGATTTTTGCCAAACCTTGTAACTATGGTTTCATCCCACAAACACTTGACGAAGACGGCGATGAGCTTGACGTATTGCTATTGACTGAGCAGCCACTACCGACTGGTATTTTCTTAAAAGCCAAAGTTATCGGTGTGATGAAGTTTGTCGATGATGGCGAAGTAGATGACAAAATCGTTGTCGTACCTGCTGATGACCGTGACACAGGCAATGCTTACAACAGCTTAGAAGACCTACCAAAGCAGTTGATCAACCAGTTAGAGTTCCATTTCAGTCATTATAAAGACTTGAAAAAAGCTGGTACGACGGTTGTTGAATCTTGGGGCGATGTCGCAGAAGCGAAAGAAGTCATCAAAGAGTCTATCCAACGCTGGAAAGATCTATAATTATCAAATATTGGCAAAAATGCCAGTAACGATAAATAATAAAATACCGCAGTCACCATAGTGGCCGCGGTATTTTTTTGCTTGAACATTGCTTATCTAACATGGTTATAATGAGCATATCACTCATTCACACTTATACGCCGTAATAAGGACAGTCATGTTTAACCCCGACCCTAGCGCAAAAACGGTCAATACCAAGTTGCCAAGAGACGTCATTATGATGGTCGAAAAAAACAACCTAGTAATGGCCATCAAAACTTTGGCGGCAGACGAAAACATCAGTATGGATGAAGCCAAAAGTAGAATTGATGCTTATGAGACCCAGCTGAAAGTAAAGCAACAACAGAAGCTCAATACTATCGCTAGTAAACAAGGCATTCCAAATCAAGCCATCAGCTTTGATAGAGAGCAAGAAGAAGACGAGCCTGGGCCATTGGTAAAAAATCGTGTCAAAACCACCAAACAGAGTCAAGGGTTTAAGGGGCTGCAAGACGGTGTCGATAGTCAGCTAAATGACTTAGGCTATAAGAAACCTCTATTGCCTTATTGGCTAAAACGATTGCTCGTGATCGCTGTCTTAATGATAGGAATGTTTTGGATATTATGGCGAGTATTTGGTTAAGTGATTTAGCTAAATAAGAAACTGGTTCGACATATTCCCTATAAAACTACATACCGACTAGCTACAATTTAAGAATGTAGCTAGTCGGTATGCTAATTGAAAACCTACCGTTGAATCCTTTCAAGCGTCCATTAATCTTAAACTACTTAGAGCAACCCTTTATATAAAAAGTAACAGCCTACGACGGTTAACAGTACCGCAAAGCATTTTTTCAGCAACTGCGGCGATAATGCGTGAGCAACTTTTGCGCCTAGCTTGGCGGTAAAAAAGCTCATGATACTAATACCTAGAAAAGCATAGATGTGAACAAAGCCAATCGTATTGGGCACGTCGACTTGAGCTTGCATACCAAAGAACATAAACCCTAGCGCACCTGCGATGGCGATCGGCAATCCACAAGCAGCCGAAGTACCAACGGCTTTTTGCATCACTACACCGTAACGCGTGAGATAAGGCACGGTTAAACTACCACCGCCAATCCCAAAAATAGCAGAAGCGATACCGATACCAGCTCCTGCTGCTAGTTGCTTAGGCTTTGAAGGTAAAGCTATATGGACATTACCAGCTTCGTTACTTGCTTTCTTTTTGCCGCCCATAAACATTTTATAAGCGACCCAAAGCAAAAACACACCAACAATCAACTGCAGATATAACCCAGATATCTGTCCTGCTATCCCTGCCCCTAAAAAACAGCCTATTGCTAAACCTGGCGTCAGATTTTTAAAGACAGGCCACATGACTGCGCCTTTTTTGTTATGCGCCATGAGCGAGCTTATGGACGTGACAATAATGGTCGCCAGTGAAGTACCCAAGGCCAAGTGCATAATACTGTCAGGACTGTAACCCATTTGCGTAAAGACAATAAATAGCAGTGGTACGATAATAGTGCCACCGCCTACTCCAAATAGCCCCGCAGCAAATCCTGCTAGCGCCCCTATTATTAAAAAAGTTATTAATTCCACAGGATAGTTACTTCTTATTTAGATTTAATGAGATGATTATTATAGTTAAATGACTGCTTAATGTTGCACGAGCAATAGCCCATAGGCTCAGGGGTTGGACTATAAATACTGGATTAAATAAGTTCCACTTGCCCCACTCTAGAGTAGGCACGATTGAAGTAAACCAACCCTTCATCAGTGCCGCCTTGTGACTCAGCCTGATTGACGGCGACAACGCGGCACATAAAGACGCTATGCGTGCCGACTTCTTGAATTTGTTCAATCTCACAATCAAAGCTGACCAAGGCATCCTCCAACACAGGAGCGCCTGTTTGTAATTGTGTCCAAGAACCATATTCAAACCGTTCTTCTGAACACAATTTAGAGGCAAAAGCATTGGACAGCTGCTCATGTTGCGCGCCTAATACATTAACACTTAAAATCTTATTTTCCAGAAAATAGCCATGTGACCGAGACGTTTGATTCATACAGACAAGCAAGGTCGGCGGTGTGTCTGTAACACTACATACTGCCGATGCTGTAAACCCATGTACGCCCGTTGCACCTGCTGTGGTCACCACATTGACCGCAGTCGTTAGCAAAGACATGGCATCTCTAAAGTCAGTCGCGTCAATCCTATCTTTAATCATTGCTTCAATCCCGAGAAACGTTAAAAAATAACGTTAAAAAATTGTGCTTCAATTTTAGTTTTGCAAAGGAAATTCTTTAAATAGAATTTCCCTTGCAAAACTCTAAGCAGTCAGTTCTTGACGAACGATTTGAGCACCAGCGCTCAGTGCTGCGAGCTTACCACGTGCGACTTGGCGAGACAAAGGTGCCATGCCGCAGTTAGTCGCAGGATACAGCTTGTCAGCATCGACAAATTGTAGCGCTTTGCGTAGCGTATCTGCCACTTCTTCTGGTGTCTCGATAGTGTTGGTTGCCACATCAATGGCACCAACCATCACTTTTTTACCACGAATCAATTCAATCAGATCCATGGGCACACGTGAGTTTTGACACTCCAGTGAGATGATATCGATTTTCGACTGTTGCAGTTTAGGAAATGCTTTTTCGTATTCGCGCCACTCTGAGCCCAGTGTCTTTTTCCAATCAGTATTGGCTTTGATGCCATAGCCGTAGCAAATATGGACAGCTGTCTCACATTTTAGGCCTTCAATGGCGCGCTCTAAAGTCGCAATACCCCAGTCGTTCACATCATCAAAGAACACGTTAAATGCAGGCTCATCAAACTGGATAATATCAACGCCAGCCGCCTCTAATTCTTTTGCTTCTTGGTTCAGGATTTTAGCAAATTCCCAAGCCAATTTTTCACGGCTTTTATAATGACCGTCATATAACGTATCAATCATCGTCATCGGCCCTGGCAACGCCCATTTTATTGGCTGATCGGTTTGCTGACGTAAAAACTTGGCATCATCAACGAACACGGACTTCGGACGGCTCACCGCACCAATGACTGATGGCACGCTCGCATCGTAGCGATTACGGATTTTGACCGTCTCACGCTTCTCAAAGTCGACACCATCAAGGTGTTCGATGAACGTAGTTACAAAATGCTGACGAGTCTGCTCGCCATCACTCACAATATCAATCCCTGCATGCTGCTGCTCTTGCAATGATATACGCAGCGCATCTTGCTTGGCTTCAAGCAACTGCTCGCCCTCTAACGCCCAAGGTGACCAAATTTTCTCAGGTTCTGCTAGCCAAGACGGTTTTGGTAAGCTGCCAGCGGTAGACGTCGGTAATAGTAGTTTCATACGATTTATCTTCTAGTTAATTTATTTTTTATTATGTTGATGAGTGATGCTCAGTTAAGCGGCTTGCTTCCTAGCCGCTTTCTTGTCAGCGGCTTCTTTTTGAGCAGTCTCGCCTGTTACATCATAGCTTGCAGCCCATTCCTCAAGGATGGTTTGATACGGCTTGATAAAGTGTGTCTCAGTAAATCTGCCTTGGGTTACTGCCATCTGACTACGTTCGGCGCGGTCATAGACTACTTGCGTCAATGAATAGTCTTGGTAATTCAGGCTAGGTTGATACACTTGTCCAGCGCTTGAGTTGGCATTGTAAATCTCAGGACGGTAGATCTTCTGAAAGGTCTCCATGGTACTGATTGCACTAATCAGCTCAAGATCAGTGTAATCACTGAGCAAGTCCCCTGCAAAATAAAATGCTAATGGCGCGGCGCTACCCTCAGGCTTAAAATAACGTACCGTTAAGCCCATTTTATGAAAATAGTCGTCGGTCAACGAGTATTCATCTTGCTTGTATTCAATGCCCAATACAGGATGCTGATTGACAGTACGATAGTAAGTCTTGCTGGTTGAAACGCTCAGGCAAATCACTGGTTTTTTGTGAAAATGAGCGTTGTAAGCCTCTGAGTTCAATAAGTATTGAAACAGCTTGCCGTGCAATTCACCAAAATTATCTGGCGTTATGGATGCTAGGTTTTTGTCACGATGCTCTAGTAACACAATACTAAAGTCATAATCACGCACATAAGATGAGAAACTGTTGCCAACCATCCCGTCGATACGCTTGTTTTCTTTATGATCCACAATCGTGGTTTTTAGCGTTTCGATAATAGGGAACGTCTGACCATTGCCTTTAACATCCAGATCGACAGAGATGATATCAACTTCAACAGAATAACGATCTGCTGTCAGATTGTCCCAATGCGCCAATGCATTGAATCGATTATTGATCATATTTAACGTTTTGCGTAAGTTCTCTTGGCGGTGCTCGCCGCGTGCCAAATTTGCAAAGTTAGTCGTCAGACGCGTGCTATCTGCAGGCTGATAGTTTTCGTCAAAACGAATGTGCTTAATTGAACAATTGAATTCTTTACTCATGGTGATCCGCTACCTTATTTATCTGAGATAAAACCAAATCTTTGTATGAGGTGAATCATACCGAAATCTAAACATGAATAAAAACGATACAATTTAAACATAAGATGAATTTCATTCATCTTCCTGAAAATTAGATATATAAAGGAAATTGAATAGCAGAAGTTTTGAGAATTCATTTAACGTATAACTAACCCCTTCCCATACTGGCGGCGAAGAAGATTTTTATACTGCTTAAGAGTATTTGAGGCATTAAAAAAGGACACCGCAGCGTCCTTTTTTATTCTAAATCAAGGCTCATATACAGCCTATTCTAATGATGCTCACCAGGCAGTATTCTGGCAAAGGCACGCTGAGCAAGGTTTGGTTTCTTATCAGTAGTCAGTCCAGCGCGGGTGCTTGGAAAAATACGATAACCCATCGATTGAATACCAACGTTGATTGCTGGTGCTAGTGAATAAGTGGCTGATGCAAACTTACCCATGTTGCTGGCAATACTGTTTGGTTTATGGACAATCGCTTTGGCAACCATCATCGCCGCTTCATCAGGCATTAATGCAGGCATGTAGCGGTACAACTTAGTAGGCTCAATCATCGGGGTACGCACCAATGGCATAAAAATATTGGTAATCGTCACATTATCGCCCTTCACTTCAGCAGCTAAGCAGCGGCTAAAGGCATCCAATGCCGATTTTGAGGCGACATAAGCGGCAAAACGCGGACTGTTTGCCAATACGCCAATAGAGGAGATATTCACAATTTGACCAGTCTGACGTTCAATCATCCTCGGCAAAAACCCAAGAACTATTTTAACCGCGCCAAAGTAATTGATATCCATAGTACGCTCAAAATCATGGAAACGATCAATAGACTCGTGAACCGAACGCCGAATTGAACGACCAGCGTTATTGACCAAGACATCAACATGTCCGAAATCTGCCAAAATTTGCGTGCTAACTTTTTCGATATCATCCATATTGGTCAAATCACAAGGGTAATAACTGGCATTGCCACCAAGCTCCTCGATACTTTCTTTAACGGCTTTTAGTTTGTCTTCGGTACGTGCTAATAAGATAACATGCGCACCGCATTCACTAAGTAAATATGCTGTACGCTCACCGATACCACTTGAAGCACCTGTGATGATAATATTCTTACCTTTGACAGCTTTGGTAATTGCTTTTTTCGAGAGATTGGCCATAAAAAGTCCTTTTCGTTTATTCTATAGTTATTGGTATTCGGTTATAGCATAGCAAAAAAATGTCGTAGGGAGTGAACAAAACCATAGTGGGCGTTAGCTAACGGAACTTTTACAAATTTCGTCGTCGACATAGATATTTATAGATACATTTTTAGCTTATTGTTAATTACTAAGTGTTAAGTACTAAGTGTTAAATGCTAAGCTTTTTTCTAATCAATTATGAGGAGTATTTGCTTTGATAGACACACTAACTCACTATATCGACTTAATTGCCAAAATGATCGAAGTCATTGGCGTCCTCATTATGTTTTTTGGGCTATTTCTTGCTTTATATAGAGCTTTTCGAGCGTCTGGTCATTTCAACAATGATACTTATGTTGAAATCAGACAGACCGTAGGCAAATCTATATTGTTGGGGTTAGAAGTGCTGATTGCCGCTGATATAGTGGCTACTGTCGTCACCGAGCCATCTCTACGCAGCGTACTGGTGCTAGGTTTTATCGTACTGATTCGAACCTTTTTAAGCTTATCGTTACAGGTTGAACTAGAAGGTCGATTCCCTTGGCAAAATAGAAAGCCCGCGCCTGATAAACCGTCTGATACTGACAATCATACTGTGCCAATTGATAAAGCATAGCTGATATATAAAAGCGCTATCAAAAGGCAAGACGTAAAAAGCACTATGAAAAGTAACTAGCACGAGTTTATAAAACAAGATTCAAGCAATTACTGCTCGTGCGCCTGCAAAAAAGTCTCGACCACTTTGAATTGCCCAACGGTACTTTCTTCACCATACATCGCCTGTCTAAAGGCGTTAGAGTTTGGAATGCCTGTCGTATACCAAGCGATATGTTTGCGAGCGATGCGGCAGCCTGAGTACTCCCCGTAGAAATCATAAAGCTCTTGCAAATGGGCCAGTACGATCTCTTTTATCTCACTAACGCTCGGTGCCTCTAGGCGCTCGCCAGTACGCAAAAAATGCTCAATATCACGAAATATCCACGGCTGACCTTGTGCAGCACGCCCAATCATCACCGCATCACAGCCAGTCATCTCATACACGTGTTGAGCTTTTTGTGCGCTATCGATATCACCATTCGCAATGACAGGAATACTGATACTTTCTTTGACTTCGCGTATTAGCTCATAGCGCGCATTGCCTGTATACATGTCTTCACGCGTACGTCCATGAATAGCAATCGCTGCAATACCTGCCTGCTCAGCACGCTTGGCGACTCGTAAGATGTTTTCACGACCGTTTTCAAAACCTAGACGTGTCTTTAGTGTGACAGGTGCATTCACAGCATTGACCGTGGCATCTAGCAATCGCGCGACCAAATCTTCGTCTTGCAACAATGCAGAGCCTGCCAGCTTACGACAGACCTTTTTCGCCGGACAACCCATATTGATATCAATAATCTGTGCACCATTATCAATCTGATATCGTGCCGCTTCAGCCAGTTTGTCCGGCTCAGCACCTGCTATCTGCGCCGAAATAGGCGCAATCTCATTGTCAAAATTGGCACGATACAAGGATTTTTTGCGCGCATAAAGTGCCGTATCAGCGATGATCATCTCGCTGACCGCATGACCTGCGCCAAATGACTTACACAATCGGCGGAAAGGATTGTCCGTCACGCCTGCCATCGGTGCGACCATCAAACGGTTTTCAATCGTCAGGCCACCGATATTCAATGGCTGTAACAATGGATGGTCAGACAAAGTCGAGGAAGAAGGTAAAATGGGAGAATGAATAGACATAAAAAAAACGGCTTGATTTGTAAGGAAAACAAGCCGTTATTCTAAGGATTCCTGCGTTTATTGCAAGCGATTAACGTGAATAGCTTGCATAAGCATTGGTCGTTTTTAATACATCCCATGCATTATTTATCAAGCACACTGCCCTGCTCTAGTGTGATGTCATCATCATGCTCCTGCATGCGCCACGGCAGGCTATCAGGCGACACATTGAGGAAATGTAAATACTTCTCAAACTGATCGATAATGTCATTAATCACTGATTCAGATTTGTAGCCGTATAAGTCATAGGTCTGACCACCACGGCGTAGATACACCTCAGCGCGATGATGATGCTCTTGTGGCAAGGTATCCGCACTGTCTTCAGTATAATAATCAGGCGCATCATGCTCAGATAAGCGCACCTCATACCAAAATTCAACATCGTCACCGCGCTGTAGCTCTAATACGGCTCGGTTATTAACCGCGTCATAGTTGACCTCAGTCGTCCAACCAGTTTCTGCAAATTTAGACGACACCTCCATCATCGAAGGCATAACCACTTCTTTGATATAACTTAAGACCTTTTCACGCGTTGGCTTATCGGTCATATAGTCAATACGCTCGCGCCATGCAGACGGTTTGAGTAGATGCGGCGGCAGTCTGTTGTCATTACCAAGGCTCTGATTACGATGTCCTTCGATACGCAGCGCACGCCACATGCCAAACATTGAAATAAGAATAATAATCGCAAATGGTAACGCACTAACGATAGCCGCTGTTTGTAGGGCTTCTAAACCACCTGCAAGTAGCAATACTGCTGCGACAGCACCTTCAGTTACTACCCAAAAGCTACGCTGCCACCATGGTGTATCACTGCGACCACCTGCCGCTAGCGAGTCGATTACCAATGAGCCAGAATCCGAAGACGTCACAAAAAAGGTAATAATCAATAAAATGGTCAATGACGACACAAATTCAGTAAACGGTAGATTCTCTAACAGTTTAAACAAAGCAATCGCTTGGTTGTTTTGTACTTCACTGATTAATGAGGTATAACCATCGACCATAATCATGTGTAGCGCGGTATCGCCAAACACCGAAAACCAGAAGAACGTAAAGAAAGTCGGTACTAGCATCACACCCAAAACGAACTCACGAATAGTACGACCACGGCTAATCTTGGCGATAAACAGACCTACAAAAGGTGCCCATGCAATCGTCCATGCAAAAATAAATAAAGTCCAGCTGCCGATCCAATTGCTATTTTCGTATGCCTGCAAGCTAAAGGTACGTTCAACGATGTTACCTAAATAACTACCCGTATTTTCCATAAAGGCATTCAAGATAAAAATGGTCGGACCGACAACAAATACGAACAGCATCAACGCAGTTGCCAATAGCATATTTAAAATAGATAAACGTTTTACACCCTTATCCATCCCTGCCAACACCGATACCAATGCCGCGGCGGTCACCAAAGCAATGGCAATCACCTGTACGGTCGTATTCACTGGAATGATATCTGGCAATAGATAATTGAGTCCCGCATTGATTTGCGACACTGATAAGCCAAGACTGGTAGCAATACCAAACATCGTACCTAATATCGCAAACACATCGACTGTATGACCGATAGGGCCATGAATCCTGTCACCGATAATCGGGTATAGCGTCGAGCGTATTGATAGTGGTAAACCATGACGAAACGCAAAATAAGCTAGTGATAAACCAACGACACCATAAATTGCCCAAATATGAAAACCCCAATGAAAATACGCAATTTGCATCGCTTCTTTTGCCGCGGCGATAGTTTGCGGATCCGACATTGGCGGACTTGAAAAGTGCATCACTGGTTCCGCTACCCCATAAAACAGTAGCGCAATCCCGTAACCTGCCGAAAACAGCATGGCAAACCATTCAAGGAATCCGTACTCTGCCTCAGCATGATCAGGACCTAGCTTGATACTGCCATAAGACGAAAACGCCAGTACAATAATGAACATCAAAAACAGTGCCACTGCCAGCATATAAAACCAACCGAATGTCTCAGTCGTAAAACTAAGCACATCACTAAACAGAGCACCCGCTGCCTCAGGGTTAATAGCCGTACCAATGACCAATAGCAGCATAATAATTGCTGCAGGTACAAAGACTGGTAATAAAATAGTCGAACGAGGTAATTTACTCATGAAAGATAATATCCTCAAAAGTTGACGATGCCTTTTTATAGAAAAGTTTTAATTAAGGCAAAGATTAGAAAATGTGGGTGAATGGTTATAATAATTATCACACTCTTTTCCAAAACCCTAGACAAGCGCTCAACTCGTAACATGACTTTAACGAATGTTACATGACTATTACCAAGAAAATAAAAAAGGCAGCTTGCTAGCTGCCTTTTGATTGTATATGGATTCTACTTTGGTAATTTATAATCTATAAATGCTCGCTAATTCGTAAATACCAGTATTTGTTGTACCTAAATAGAAGCATTCTGTCTCCTAACTAGGCATCAATCACTGCCGCCAACTTCTGCGCAATATTTGCCAAATCATTACTATCGGCTTGGGTCACTGCATGACGACCCAATTCATGGATACTTGATGGAATGAGGTGCACATGATAATGAAAGACCGTTTGACCTGCTTGTGAGCCATTCAACTGCATTTGGATAACGCCTTCACGCTCAAACACTTGACGCTGGGCTTGCATAACTTTTTTAGATGTCATTAATATCGCAGCAGCATACTCTGGCTCAAGATCGGCCAAGTCCACAGCCTTTTGCTTGGGTATCACCAATACATGACCTTCGGCTTGCGGCATGATATCCATAAAGGCCAGCGTTTTATCATCTTCATATACTTTATGATACGGAATATCACCATCTAACATTTTGGCAAAGATATTATTGTCATCATAAGTAGTCTGTTGATTCAATTCAGTCATTATTTCTTCCTTTAAAGGTTTTATTATTAGTTGATTAATAGCTTAATAGCTATCCAAAATAGATAAAAGCATCTGTCATATAGTGGACGAAATATGACTTTAGTACAAGTCAGCAATGTGAGTTCAAAGCGAACGAACCTCTAATAACTGAACTTTTTTACACACTTAAAAAAAATATTTTTCCAAAAAACAAACCAGCCATAAAAAAATCGGATACCAAAAACGATAAATATATATAAACCGTTGATATATAGATTATCGAACCATGCTTCTTGATCTATCAGACCTAACGTGAACCAGTTTGCATTGGTTAAAAAACCTAACATACCAATGGTCATAAAAAATCCAAAGATAAGTGACCAAGCGCAGCTACGTAAAAAAGACATGACGCTATGAATATTTCTGGGGTCAATTTGCTGCATTCCCATAAACTTTAGCGGCTTCCACAATACGATAGACAATGCCGCTAAGATAGGAACAAACATCATCACTCGGATAAAGTGGTAAAACATTGCGGCATCACCAAATGGAGAAGCTAAAAATGCCCATTCATCTCCAAAATATTCTTTCAGTATCTTTTCTTGTCCATTGTAATCACCAAATGACAAACTAAAGAGCTTCCTATTTTCGTTAAGTGGTGGCAGCGTTAAATTATTATGTACCCAGCCAATACAAGCATTGACCCAGTCAGGCTGCCACACTAGGCTCAGATCCCTTATCCAGCAGCGGGTATACAATATATCGAAGAGTATGAATGCAAATAAAAATGCCAGTGATAGCGTTTCTAGTCGGTTAGGTGGCAACTTGCCATTGCTAGTAATCTGCTTATGTACCTGCTCTCTTTGTTCAATATCTTCTATGCTGTCTAGCGTTTCATACACTTTGGCAGTGGCTTGAAACAGTTGACCATGACGCCCTTTTATCAAAAAATACCAAAATTTGGAGATGCTTAATGCGACACATAGGATTAAAAACCATACCGTATTAAATGCTAAATTCTGCATATCGTTGAATACTGGTATACGTATACCAATAGAAAACAAACCAACGAAAAACCAAAATAGGCATATGAGTAAATAAAAGAACAGATACTCTTCATAGAGACGATTTGATGTTATCCATTCTTGGATAGATTCGTTATCGGAGAACTTTTTCATTAATTCCTTTGCTTACATTTCCATCTAAATTATCGACTATATTTTAGATTATTTTAATAGACAAAATACGATTAATTTATGATAAGTCATTCAACTAAAGATATTATCTTATACGTATAAACCACCATCTTATCCCATTAATTTGTTGGCGAGTCATGCCCTTAAAATGTTATATTAACCCTCTATTTTAATAACGCTATGCTTATGGATTTGCCTACTTTGCCAACTCAAACAAATATGGATAACACTACCGCAACCCTTGATAATCAGGAAGAACACTCTGATATTGAGAGTGAAAGTGGTACTCAAACCATTGATCCGAACGCTATCATATTAGCAGAAGCATTGACTGATAAAGCCATCAGCTGGCAGATACACAATTGTAAAATTATAAAGAAGACTGTCACGCAAGATTTGCCACTGCCTTTTTTGTATCACTATGACAGTTTGGATGATGCAATCAAACAAACGCACCCGCTTACTCCTGAGCTACTAATTCAATTCAACACACCCATGTCGGCTCATGAAGCTGCCAAATTAATCGGCATTGACGAGGAGCTGCTGACCAGCCCTTGGCATGTGAAAATTATCGGCTCATTGGTGGTATTTAGTGAGGCATTGCAATTGGCTGTACGCCTACATTGGACCAATACGGGTAAAGAGACGCAGCAGGTATATATTAAAGATGCTGCCGACGCTATTATTGCCGCTTTTAAAGACTGGCAGTTTTTTGGTCGTGTAGACGTCCTGTATAAAAACACTAAGCAAATATTAATTAGTATTGACGAGCAAAACCCTAATACGCAGGCACTACCTGCCGAGTCACTGCTGACGATTGAAGCTAGTAGTGATTATCAGCAGCTACTGGCTACTCATGCGCTTGCAGCCATTGTAAAACTAGAAGCAGACAAAGCCGATCTTCCTTGGTTTGACAAAGCCATATTAGAACGTATTGAATAGATATTTTGAATAACTGTTTTTTCGCTCATCGCTTGTGATTATTAATTCGTTATTATTAATTCACTGTTACTAGCATATTGTTTTTAGTTATTCATATCTAATGGTATGGTAACGAATTAGTATTATTCACTAGTACTCACTCTCTATAAAAAGCACACTATCCCTATTAAAACTGAGGGTGCACATTTTAACAACCCCGCCTATTTGTAAGGAATATCACATGGATTATCGCTCAAAAACCTCTACCGGCGGTCGTAATATGGCAGGCGCGCGCGCATTATGGCGTGCAACCGGCATGACTGACGGCGACTTTGGCAAGCCAATCATTGCGATTGCTAACTCTTTCACCCAGTTTGTACCCGGCCATGTGCATCTAAAAGACCTTGGACAGCTGGTCGCCCGTGAGATTGAGCAAGCAGGCGGCGTTGCAAAAGAGTTCAATACCATTGCGGTTGACGATGGTATTGCGATGGGCCATAGCGGTATGTTGTACTCGCTACCAAGTCGTGATTTGATCGCTGATTCTGTCGAGTATATGGTCAATGCTCACTGTGCAGATGCACTAGTTTGTATTTCTAACTGTGACAAAATCACCCCGGGTATGTTGATGGCCGCCATGCGCCTTAACATTCCAGTGGTGTTTATCTCAGGTGGCCCAATGGAGGCGGGCAAAATATTAGCCAGTACCGTTGGTAAGAGCCATAATACTGATAGTAGTGACAGCAGTGCTGTTCGCAAACTTGACCTTGTCGATGCGATGATGGACGCTGCTGATGATAGCATCAGTGATGAAGACGTCGCTGCTATTGAAGCCTCAGCCTGCCCTACTTGTGGCTCATGCTCTGGTATGTTTACAGCCAACTCGATGAACTGCTTGACCGAAGCTTTAGGCCTAGCCTTACCAGGTAACGGCTCACTGCTAGCTACTCATTCATTACGCCGCGAGCTATTCTTAGAAGCGGGTCGTACCATCGTGTCGCTTGCTAAACGTCGTTATGAGCAAGATGATGACTCTGTACTACCACGCTCTATCGCTACCAAAGCCGCTTTTGAAAATGCCATGAGCTTAGATATCGCTATGGGCGGCTCAACCAATACCATCTTGCATCTACTTGCTGCGGCTAATGAAGCAGAAATCGACTTTAAGATGGCTGATATTGACCGTTTGAGTCGCGGTGTGCCTTGTCTGGCAAAAGTAGCCCCTGCCTCACAGAAATACCATATGGAAGACGTGCATCGTGCTGGCGGTGTCTTTGCATTACTTGCTGAGCTTGATCGCGCCGAGTTACTAAAAACTGATGTACCAACTATCCATAGCGCAACGATGAAAGAAGCGATTGATAAGTGGGATATCATGAACCCTGACAATCATGAAGCTCGCGCTCGCTTCCTTGCTGCTCCTGGTGGCGTACGTACCACAGAAGCGTTTTCACAATCAAAAGAGTGGTCAAACCTCGACGTCAACCGTGAGTCAGGCTGTATCCGTAGTGCCAAACACGCCTACTCTACAGATGGCGGCTTAGCCGTACTATATGGCAATATCGCTGAGCGCGGCTGCGTGGTCAAAACTGCAGGCGTTGACGAAAGCATCTTGACCTTTACTGGTCGTGCGCGACTATTTGAATCACAAGATGATGCGGTTGCTGCGGTATTGGCTGATCAAATCGTTGCAGGCGATGTGGTCATCATTCGCTACGAAGGCCCTAAAGGCGGCCCTGGTATGCAAGAAATGCTTTATCCAACGACTTATCTGAAGTCAAAAGGATTGGGTAAAGAATGCGCCCTACTGACTGATGGTCGTTTCTCTGGTGGTACATCAGGTCTATCAATTGGTCATGCTAGCCCAGAAGCTGCTGAAGGTGGGGCGATTGGTTTGGTTGAAGAAGGCGATAGTATTCATATCGATATCCCAAATCGTACCATCAACATGCAAGTAAGCGATGCAGACTTAGCTGCTCGCCGAGAAGCTATGGAAGTGCGTGGTCGTGATGCATGGAAGCCTGTCAACCGTGACCGTCATGTCTCGCCAGCATTACGTGCTTATGCTGCTATGACTACCAGTGCTGATACTGGTGCCGTCCGTGACGTGAGCCAAGTCGAACGCTAGTCTGTAAACTATTGATGATACAGACATACTGATAAAAATGTATTAAGCCTGCGCAACGCAGGCTTTTTTTTCACCAAAAAACAACGTAGCTGTCGTTTTGATAACTATTTTTTGCGGTAATTATTTTATTTTGACGTCATGATAAAGAATATCCGTGACTGACTATCAACCATTGCTGTGAATTGTCATCAATACCTAAAATTACCCTCTTAAAATCGACCCTTAAAACATAACGACGTGCGTAAACCCTATGATTGAAAAATACAACTTATTCTTATTAATCTGCGGGATTGCCTTTTTACTAGGGGCATTGTTTCCTGTTATTTTTAAGCGCACCTCTATCTCATTACCGATGCTTCAAGTCAGCTTCGGTCTGATGATGGGCTACTGGTGGACGTCTTTATCCTTTTTAGACCCACTTGATAACGGTTTACTCATCGAAAAGCTGACTGAGATTGTTGTACTGGTCTCATTGGTTGGTGCCGGTATTAAAATCGACACTGAGTTGTCTTGGCGACTGTGGCGACCAACAGTAAGACTGCTACTCATCACCATGCCTATTGGTATTTTTGCGATGGCAGTCTTGGGGTATTACGCGTTTGGTTTAAGCCTTGGTGCAGCTATTTTATTAGGTGCAGTGTTAGCACCTACTGATCCCGTGTTAGCTTCGAGCATTCAGGTGGGACCTCCCAATACAGGAGGAGAAGACACACCGCGCTTTACCTTAACATCAGAGGCCGGGTTGAACGACGGTTTGGCTTTTCCGTTTGTGTACCTAGCGATTAAGATCGCAGAAGCGTTCAGTGAAGGCAAAGCCTTTACTTACGAGATGCTATGGTCGTGGTTTACTCATGATGTCTTATGGAAGATTGGCGCAGGCGTAGTGGTGGGTGTATTGGTTGGTAAAATATTGGCCAAAGTCGTGTTTTCTAAACATACCCGTGAGACTACCATCTCGCAAGGCTATGTGGTTATTGCATTGACGCTACTAGCCTATGGACTTGCCGAGTATGTACACAGTTATGGCTTTATCGCTGTATTCGTGGCCGCATTTGCGTTTCGTCGCTCGGAGTGTGAGCATACCTATCACCAAAAACTGCATGATTTCGCTGAGCAATCAGAAGGCTTACTGATGTCATTAGTGCTGGTTATCTTCGGTATGTTCCTTGGTCAAGGATTGCAGGCAGGTGTCGAGTTGACATGGCGTGTCTATATCGTCAGCTTTACTTTCCTACTACTCATACGTCCGATTGGTGGATTTATTGCCTTATCAGGATTGAACTTACCTCATACCGAGAAATACGCAATATCGGCTTTGGGTATTCGTGGTATCGGTACCCTATATTATCTTTCCTATGCGCTTAATCAAGGTTTCTTCGCGGATGAAGATGCGCTTAAATTGTGGATTGTTTGTTCAATTGTCATTTTGACTTCTATTTTTATCCATGGTCTCAGCGCATCAAGATTGCTTAAAATGACACCAAACGAGCAGCATTAACATTAATGCTGCTTATATTTAAAACAGAATCAATTCGCGATCAAAACTAGCATTGTTAAAGTATCTCTTCTACCCAGCTTAAGACGGCTTCTGTCAGCGCAAACTGACGAACGTCATTGAGCATAGTGGTATCAAAATTATGAATAAAAGCAAATGACAATTGGCGTTCAGGGTCGCACCAAGCAACCGATCCGTTATATCCCATATGCCCAAATCCTGATAATGCAGGACTCATTCTCTTATCCGTATCATCGTTGTTAGCATACAAGCTGAATAATCTATGGTAGCCCAATCGCCATTTCATAGCCGCTGGCATAACCGCATCTAAACCCTCAACCTGCGGCGTAGATAACTGCTCAAAAGTAGCACTATCAATCAGCGTCTTTCCTTGCCATACGCCACCATTAGCGAGCATTGCATAAATCGTTGCCAGTGCTTTAGCGGAAGCGACACCATTTGCCGCTGGAATGACCGCCTGTAGTGTCTGACGATTATAATAGTCAAGGGCATGCTTGCCAGCAGGTATCAGCGCTGCCTTATAGTTTTTTAGATTAAGCTGACTGGTATTGAAATATAAGCTATTGATACGCGCCGTATTCAATACAGGTTTTACGTTATCAATATCAGGGCTATCTAGATTTTCATCAAGGCTGTCATCAAAGCTACTTTGCGTCTCAGCTGCACGCTTATCATTTATCATTTTCTGTTGCCAGCAATGATAACTAGGTAAGCTTGCATAAGTACGTAAAGTCTCTTGAGAGTCTACTTTTAAGGTTGGTTTTTGGCGTCTCGATTTTAATTGGGAGCTCGTATCCTCTGTTTCTTCAAAATCTTTGGCCAATTTTGCCACCTGATCTACTTTACTATCTGGCACACCAAAATAGCAGCTGTCGGCAATACCCAAAGGCTCCGTTAGATACTGGCGCAGTGCTGCAGCGAACGGTAGATTCGTAACCGCCTCTACTAAGCCGCCCAATATCCAACCGTAGACCAATGCACTATAAGCACTGTCATACTTGGGCGCATCTTCGGGAGAGGTAATGGGCATCGCTGCAATATGGCTCAACATCGTATCCCAATCGAGTACCATCTCGCTATCGACATCAATACTTTGAATCGAAAACAAATCGGCCTGATGTGACATGACTTGTCGCAACGTAATTTGGTCTTTACCATTTGCAGCAAACTCTGGCCAGTAATGGGCAATAGGTTTGTCATATTCAAGCAGCTGCTGCGAAACCAGCACATGAACCAACGTTGCCAATACCCCTTTACCGGTAGAAAAATTAATCGCTAACGTATCAGGCTGCCACGGCATATCAGGACGCGCCATACCTGTACTGGCTTGCGCAATACACTGACCTGCTTGATACACGGCCACAGCCCCGCCAGCAGGTGCATCATCAAGCTGTAAATCTGTCAGTAATTGCTGTAATTTTTTTTGAAATTCAGCATTTATAGATGTATTAGAATTAGATGTATTAGAATTTTCTGTATTATGATCCATTATTATTACCTTGCTCCAGTGATATAAATTATTCTACTTTTAAGATGATAGTAATACACAAGCTATATAAAATATTCGAACCAGTATAAATGAATTATGAGCCAATAAAAAAGGCCACCTATTGGTCGCCTTTTTTATTATTTGTTTCAATGATATTTTTAAAGTTTACTAACGTCTAAACGTCTAAGACAGCACTAATATTCAATGCCACAAATCTAGTTAACGCGGTACTAGCAAACGATTATGAACTTCTTGTTCAAGCTTGGTCAAACCATGACTGCGACCACGTTCCATCGCTGTATCCATCTTACGTCCACGCAACCATCCTGCCCGCAGCGCTATTGCAGCTCCTACTCTATTACCCGACCCACAGTGCATAGCGACTTTTTTGCCATGATATTGACGTAGCACATTATCAAACGCCAATATCTTAAGCTGCTTTAGCTCTTTGGCACCGCTGATAGGCAGCTGTTCGTAGTGCATACCTGCTTGCTCAACTGCTGATGCCTCATCAAAGCTTAACTCATCATCAGGCTGCAAGTTGATGACGAGCTCGACGCCCGCTTTCGCTAAAGCCGCAACTTTTTCGTCGTCTAATGCACCGCACACGATAGTGTTTGCATCGGGACGAAAATAAGGCTCAAAGATATCGGCCAAATCAACGCCATTATCGGCACTAATATGAATGTTAGCGCCGCTATCATTAGCGGCAACCGTATTAGTCGCTATCGAGCTATCTGTTTGATCTACGTCTATCACGTTTTCTTCTGAAGGCATGTTTTGTGAAGTCATAATAATAAATATGTACGTTAAATATGGCTGTTAAAATAGAAGCTTTATGATGTTTATATTACTTGCTGTCGCTCTGTAAGGTCATAACACCCGCCAAATGCGGTTTATTGTTTTTAGAGCTATACAGTCCAAACTCACAAGTGTCGTCTACGTTTACAAGCTGGGCTACTGGCTCAGCAATCAGCTCTACTTCAGCTGGTAAAAAGATAGGCAGCTTAAATGAGACGTCAATTGTGTAAGCATCAGGCAAATCACCCATTAGAGCAAGACACTTAGCTTTTGACCACATACCGTGCGCAATCGCTTTAGGGAAACCAAACGCACGTGCTGATAGCGGATGTAAATGAATCAAGTTAAAGTCCCCTGAGACAAAGGCATAACGACGACCGATATCTTCTGGCACTTCAAAAATGCTATGAACACCTGCTTCGTTTACTTCAGGCTTGACCATGACCGGACGCGGCACGCTCTTCTTATCTTTACTGCTAGGTTTTTTGCTACGTGATAAATAAGTCGACGTACCTTCCCAGATGACTTCCTCTTCTGACTTTACGATAGTGACAAAGTCAAACTGCTGACCTTGGGCATGATCGCGCAGGTTATCAAAAGTGACCGACATTGCTACCGTTTCACGTTCCCCAATCGGGCGATACTGGGTGACGCTATTATCGACATGGACAAGACCTAACATGGCAAATGGGAATGGCTCTTTGACCATCATGTTCATTTGCAGCGTCTGTGACAATACTGAAAAGTAAGTTGCTGGCACTTTACCATCATCAGCAAAACCGCAAATTTTGCGATAGTCATCTAGGTTTTCTTGATCGATATGCAAGTCATCTACATAGTAAGTAGATTGTGGCAACTGGTCTCTACTGACCTTGCCACCATTACCGATAGGCAATAAGCTTTTGACAATATTGGCGTAAGTAGTGTGCGCTTTTGGCAACGCATCATAATGTTTGTCTGACATAAGTACATCCTAAGTGTGGCTTGAACAAGTTCTTTAACGTATATAAAGACAATCTGCAGTCATTGACTAAAGCCTACTATTAAATCATCTAATAAGCATTAAATTTAATCAACCTCATGAGTATCTTTAACAGCAAAAAATAGTTTGGCTATTGGTTCTTGTGTTTTTATCATAAAAAAGCCACCCTTGGGCAGCTTTATTACACTTTATCAGAGATTATTTCGTAAGCATATGTGATACAAACAAGAAATAATAGGTCATATGATACAACTACTGTCTCTATCTGTACCTTATTTCTCACATATACTTATCAATTAATCAACATTACGCACCAAGTAAGCTTTGACCACAGACGCGAACCGTGTTGCCATTTAGACCGCCAGACGCAGGTGACGCGAACCATGCAATAGTCTCAGCCACATCTACTGGCAAACCGCCTTGGCTCATTGAGTTCATGCGGCGACCAGCTTCACGAATAGCAAATGGAATGGCTTCTGTCATTTGGGTTTCGATGAAGCCAGGAGCGACTGCATTGATTGTCATGCCTTTAGCATTGTCTTCTAATTGCTTGGCAGTTGCGTTAACCAAACCAATCACCCCAGCTTTAGAAGTGGCATAGTTGGTCTGACCCATGTTGCCAGCAATACCTGAAATTGACGACACACATACGATACGTGCGTTTTCTTTTAGTACATCATTATCCAACAAGTAGCGATTCAATCTAGCGATACTGCCTAAGTTGATATCGATGACCATATTCCATTTTTTTTCATCCATCTTAGCCAACGTCTTATCACGAGTCACGCCAGCATTATGGATAATTGAATCTAGACCACCACGTTTTTGGGCAGCGTCAGCGATTTCTGCACCAGCGTCTTCACTAGTGATATCTACCGTCAAAGCAGAACCACTGATTTCGCTAGCAACTTTTTGTAGGTCAGCTTGCTGCTGCGGTACATCTAGACAGATAACATGAGCCCCTTCACGAGCCAATACACGAGCGATAGCTTCGCCAATACCGCGACTTGCGCCAGTCACTAGCATCGTTTTGCCGCCCAAAGGCTGGTTCCAGTCAACATCGACTGAGCTGCCTTTACTGACACGTACTACTTGTCCTGATACATAAGCTGAACGAGCTGAGGTAAAAAAGCGTAAGGTCGAATCTAGGTTTTGCTCTGCGCCTTCTTCAACATAAATCAGCTGCGCTGTGATACCGCGCTTAAACTCTTTACCCACTGACTTCACAAAACCTTCAAGCGAGCGTTGAGCCATTGCTGTTTCAATATCAGTGATGTTCTCTGGCGTACGACCAACCACAACCACACGGCCTGATTTTTCTACGCGGCGTGCAACTGTATGGAAAAACTCATAAAGCTCTTTTAGCTGTTCAGCATTGCTAATATTGCTGGCATCAAAAAGCAGTACTTTGAATTGATCATCGCCGCCCGTGTTAGCTTTTGCCTCAACGCCTGCATCAGCAAGTGCGTCTTTGATATCATCACTGCTGTTTACATATACTTCGGCATGGACGTCTGACAGGATACGGGCAACAGACTCACTGACACTCTTGTCATCACCAGTAGCACGGCCAACCAATACGCTACCACGCACCAAACGCTCGCCGCTTTCGAAACGATCAAGCGTCGTTGGCATTGGCAAACCTAAGTTTTTTGCTACTTTTTTGCCAATAGAAGATTGAACAAAATCACCGTAACGGTCTGACATAATATAATCCTTATAATTAATGATTCGTATAATAATAAAAAATGCAATGAATCTATTATATAGAGACATTGACATCGTCATTATTTAAATTTAGTAAATCGCCTCAAAACTAGCCTAACTATACACTTCCCTTATAAACAAGTCCAAAAACAGATAATGTCTACAACAATCTGTAAACAAGTCAGTATACAAGCCAGTATACAAGCCAGTCGTTTTTAGCAGCGTTAAGCGCCACTATAACATGTTAAAATCTGACCTATAGGTTATGGCATACTTAATTATTGATAACAATATATTATCAAACGTACTGTTATGCAATGCTAATATTTCTTACTAGCCAGTCTATTAGAGCGATGCGTCATGGTCATGAATCTACTACCGACCTCATACAAGCGTCACATAGTTTGCTAAAGAGATACATTAAATGAATAAAAACGCCTTATGATAAACAGCTGTATTGCGTAATAAATGATAATATTTGCTTGTATAAAATAACTTAACTATTTTTTATTGTTACCTATCACTTTTTACTTCTACCCATACTTTTTAAGGATAATATTATGAGTAATAAAAACAATCATCCAGATAGCCCTGTTGTTGAAAGTACAGTTGTTAAAGCAACGGATACAAAATCGGATACAGCAAAAAAAGAAACCGCTGCAAAAAACACCACGACTAAAGACACCACGACTAAAGACACCAGCGCTAAAGAAACTACTAGCAAAAAAGCAGTCGATGAAAAAGTAGAAACCACTGTTGCCAAAAAACCTGCTCCAGCTAGAAAAGCCAGCGCAACCAAACCAGCTTCAAACCTAAACCGTGTTGCGATCTTAGGTGGTAACCGTATTCCATTTGCGCGCTCAAATGGATCATACGCTGATGTTAGCAACACAGATATGCTAACAGCTGCATTGGACGGTTTAGTTGAGCGTTATAACCTGCAAGGCGAAACCGTAGGTGAAGTGGTATCTGGCGCAGTCATGAAACTTAGCCGTGATATCAACCTTACTCGTGAAGCCACATTGAATACCGCGCTAAACCCACATACGCCAACTTATGATATCTCACAAGCTTGCGGTACTGGCTTACAAGCAACCTTTGCTTCTGCTAACAAGATTGCACTTGGTCTGATTGATTCGGCGATTGCTGGCGGTGTAGATACTACTTCTGACGCTCCTATTGCTGTCGGCGATGGCTTGCGTAAAGTACTGATCAAACTTGGTGCAGCAAAAGACAACAAGCAACGTCTAAAAGCATTAATGGGCTTAAATCCAAAAGACTTAATCGATTCACCGCAAAACGGTGAGCCGCGCACTGGTCTATCAATGGGCGATCATCAAGCGATTACCACGCTTGAATGGAATATCAGCCGTGAAGCGCAGGATGAGCTTGCATTTAACAGCCATCAAAACCTAGCACGCGCTTATGACGAAGGTTTCTTTGACGACTTAATCACGCCATACAAAGGCCTGACTCGTGATAACAACTTGCGTCCAGATACTACATTAGAAAAACTGGGTAAATTAAAGCCAGTATTTGGTAGAAAAAATGCCAACCCAACGATGACTGCTGCCAACTCTACGCCGCTTACTGACGGCGCTTCTTGTGTACTACTAGGTACTGATGAGTGGGCAAAAGAGCACGGGCTAAAACCACTTGCTTATATCGTCCATCAAGAAACCGCAGCAGTAGACTTCATCGGTAAATCTGGTACCACAGAAGGCTTACTAATGGCACCAGCTTATGCGGTACCACGTATGCTTGAGCGCGCTGGTCTGACTCTACAAGACTTTGACTTTTATGAGATTCATGAAGCCTTCGCTTCACAAGTACTATCAACCTTAGCTGCTTGGGAAGATGAGAAATTCTGTGAAGAGCGCTTAGGCTTAGATGCACCACTAGGTTCTATCGATCGCAGCAAATTAAACGTAAACGGTTCATCACTAGCGGCAGGTCATCCATTTGCAGCAACTGGTGGTCGTATTTTAGCTACTGCTGCTAAATTATTGGATCAAAAAGGTTCGGGTCGTGCACTTATCTCTATCTGCGCAGCAGGTGGTCAAGGCGTGACTTGTATCCTAGAAAAATAAGCTTGGTTACTTTTAAGTGAAAAAGATACGCTGACTTATTATTTTAATCAGTACATATCTATTAATAAAAAATGCCCTTTAATTTATTTAAAGGGCATTTTTTATTGTCTGTACTTTGCTATGATAGAAACGACCTAGATAGTAGCCTCTTAAAAAAGCCGATACGCAAAACAAAGGTAATATTTATGGGTAAGACAAAAATTTTATTAAGAAAAATGAGGCAAGTCATTTTTGGCTCTGAAAAACTGGTGATGACAGAACCGCTTGCAACCGCTGATTTTCAATCTCTAACGACTGAGGAGGATATAGATCGGTACCATCAGGAACAAGCCATTCTTACTGAACGCATCGAAAAAGACATTCTTGATGATGATTTACGTCGAAAAATGCACCAAGACTTAATCGATACATATGATGAAGAACTAGAAAATGAAATAGATGACTATGCACGTGACTTTCGTTTTAACGGACGTGAGATGAGCGAGCAAGAAAAACTGGATCGACGCACCTACTTTCAAGAGTTGGTACGACTACAGCGAGAACTGATAAAACTACAAGATTGGGTAGTTGATCGCGGTGAGCGTATCGTCGTTATTTTTGAAGGGCGGGATTCTGCTGGTAAAGGTGGCGCCATTAAACGCATTACCCAACGGTTGAACCCACGCGTGTGCAGGGTAGCTGCCCTGCCGGCTCCCACTGAGCGCGAGCAAACGCAGTGGTACTTCCAACGTTACGTAGCCCACTTGCCTGCAGCAGGCGAAATCGTATTGTTTGACCGTAGTTGGTACAACCGCGGAGGCGTTGAGCGTGTCATGGGGTTTTGTACTGACGCTCAATATGAAGAATTTTTTCAATCAGTACCAGAGTTTGAGCGTATGCTCGTACGCTCAGGCATTCGCTTAGTAAAATACTGGTTTTCTATCACTGATGATGAGCAACATGCACGATTTATGAGCCGAATATATGATCCGCTTAAGCAGTGGAAACTCTCACCAATGGACCTACAGTCGCGCCGACGCTGGGAAGATTACACCAAAGCAAAAGAAACCATGTTTGAGCGTACTCATATTCCTGAAGCACCCTGGTGGGTTGTCGAAGGCAATAATAAAAAACGTGCTAGGCTGAACTGTATTGCCCATTTTCTCGACCAAATCCCTTACAAAGAAGTGCCTCGTGACGAAATTGAGTTACCCAATCGCAAACGCGATGATGAGTACTACCGCGAACCTATTCCCGATGATATGTATGTGCCGCCTCGTTATTAAGCGACTAGCGCCTACTACTATAAAAATCTAAAGAAACTTGATCTAAAAAAGCAGCCTTACTAATTAATAAAGCTGCTTTTTTATATTAATCAGTTAAAAATCACAGCCAAACTCATCAAAGATACAGGTGTGATTTCTAGATACTACCTAGTTATTAATAGATACTACATAGTATAAGTCGATTGCAAGCTATCGATTTTTCCCGCTAGCAAGCGCTCAACTTCATTCTTGATTCTTTGGCCAGAGACATCATTACCAATTTGCACAGCAAACCCTGCAGGTCGACTGCCCTGACTCTTAGAGTTAATCCAAACCACCTTACCATTCATTGGTAGGCGCTCACTAGAGTTGGGTAGCGTAATGGCAATAAACACTTCATCACCCAATTGCTGAGATTTGTCAGATGGTACAAACAAAGCGCCATTACTGACAAAAGATAAATAGCTGGCATATAACATTTCGATACTTTCATAATGACAGGTTAAAATCCCGCCACGTCCTGGCATTGCCATAGTCAGCTTCCTTCATCAACTGGGTTTAATATGTGTATATAAATAATTGATAGTATAGAGTTAAGAACAATTGTAAATTTTCGAGCACTAATTAAATGCTCAAGCATGGCTCTATAAGCTTGCCAACTCTTGCATTAGCTTATCATAGGCAAATTTTTCTTGCACATTTTGTTGCAGTGCGATTTTGGTCTGCTGCACGCTGTTGGCAAATGCCTCTAACCCGCTATCAGTAGGATGATAAGTCGCCAATATCGTTGATAGATTGACATCCGTTTGTAGTTCACTCAGCCCCAAACAGACACGGCGTATATCAAGGAGCATCAGCTCAGACAGCTGTATAAATTCTTTAATATTAAGCTGACCTTGCCAATAATCACTTGCCGCCACACCACTGCGTTTACCGCTACGTAGCGCCTGCCATGTGGTCAACCATAAGCTGCGCTTGCTATACCATGGTGCTTGTGCCAAAGCTATAGCAGCTAACGGCGCACCATTGGCCAGTTGTATCAACTGCTCAATCGCAGCGGTACCGACGGCTTCGCGGTTAATCGTATGACCTAGCGCCTGCGTCACATAATCGACAGCAACAGTCGGCTCAATTGTCTGTAATGCTAACTGTTGCACACGACTCTTAATCGTTGGCAATAGCTGAGCAGGCGTATCACTAATCAAAAACAGATGCACCTGCGCTTGCGGTTCTTCCAATGTCTTAAGCAGCGCATTAGCAGCGGCCACCGTCATTTTTTCAGCGTGATCTAATACACAGATGCGCATCCCTTGCCCGCCTTGATAAATAAAAGGCTGCAAAGCACGAATATCATCTACTTTGATCTTAAGTGCGCTATTGCTAGTAGCTTTAGCGCCTTTTTTATCTTTTGTACTGCTTGATTTTTCTTGAAGCGCATCGCTCTCGGCACTGATAGGCATACTAACGAGTGGTAATACTTGTAGGCTCGGATGAGTTCCCGACTTGAGCCATTGACAGCTCTCACATACTTCACAAGCACCTAGTGGGTGTGTACCACGCTCATGGCATAATAGCCAAGCGACCAACCGCCATACAAAGGCGCGTTTGCCCATACCTTGCATACCAGCAGCGAGCAATGCATGCGGCAAAGACTGCTGCTTAAGTACGCGCTCGGTCAACTGTAACCACAGTACTTTTTGCCATGGCAATAGTGGCGCAAAATACATACGGTCTGTGTTATCTAGTGCGTCCATATTTCCTGTCAAATTATTCATGGTTATGGCTCTGTCACATTGATTAGGTACTTTAGGTATAGCCACGACAACAATACTTTAGCGTCGTAGGAAGCTTAGAATCGCACGCAACTTTGCTCAGGCTGTTACTTAGTAGTGTTGTGAAAGTTATCTAAGCTCATCGCGTTTAGACGGTCTAGATCTTCTTGTGTATCGACACCCGCTGGTAACTGACAGGCAGCTTCTGCGATGGCGATATGCTGACCATTTTCTAAAACACGTAATTGCTCTAAGCTTTCAAGTATCTCAAGTGGCGTTTGTGGCCAGTTTACGAACTGCTGTAATAGACTGACACGATAAGCGTATAAACCCAAATGACGATAGGCGTTCTTTGGTGGTTGCATCTGATTATTATCAGCTAATACAACATCACGGTCACAAGGAATCGGTGCGCGGCTAAAATAGAGCGCACGCTGTACGTTATTAGCAGATTGGCTGACCACTTTTACTACCGATGATTTTTGGAACGTATCATAGTCATCGATAGGCTCACAGAGTGTGGCCATCACGCTATCCTCATCCGCTACCAAAAGCGCCTGTACTTGCTCCAAAAGCAATGGCGGTACAAGGGGCTCATCGCCTTGCATATTCACCACAATATCGTGGTCAGCCCAACCTTTGATAGCTGCTACCTCTGCCAAACGATCCGTCCCTGAAGCATGCTCGCTACTGGTCATAACAACATCAAATCCTGCATCGGTGCAAACTTTTGCAATTTGCTCATCATCAGTCGCTATACACATGTCATCAGCAAAACTTGCTGTCTGCGCTTTTTCTGCTACCCAAAGTATCATCGGCTTACCATGAATAGCTAGCAATGGCTTACCAGATAAGCGCGTACTTTTAAAACGTGCAGGAATCACGATATGGGTTTTGGCAGGTGTGGTGGCGAACGACATGGCGTATTCCTATAAAAATGGTACGGAAATTTAAAACATTAGCTGATATTTACAATGAGGTTGACGTGTTCATATCATGGTCGATACGAATCCCTAGCGCCTTTAGTTGCTCATCTAGATTATGATAACTATTCTCTGATAATACAGCCGTCACTGGCAACACCCATAATCTACTGACAAGATCTATATACTCATCATAGAGTGCTTGTGTCGCTGTATAGTCTGCCAATAATGCGCTGATTTTTACCGCATCTTTACTGGTTACGATAATAGGATAATCACCATATTGTAAAAGCTCAGTCAAACTAAAATCATAATGGTCAGGGTAAGGATGCCCTATGACCTCAAAGCCAATAGATTCTAAGGTATCAAAAAACCGCTGTGGATAGCCGATACCACTAACAGCATGAACTCGGCTATTATTAGTAGGCTTAACACTATTTAGTTGAGCTTCACTCGATGTAGAATTCCATAAGTGTTGCAACTCATCAGCTTGCAAATGCATGATCAAACGGTCAGCAGACTGTATCTTATTACCACTTCTAGAATTCTGAGTTAAATCTGTACTTGGTTTTTCATGATAGATAACATTTGCACCCTCTAATCGTGACATCGGCTCACGCAAAAAACCCGTTGGTAGTAGCTGCTCATTGCCAAACCCACGGGCGGCATCTACCACAATCCATTCGATATCACGCTGTAGTGCATAGTGCTGCAAACCATCATCTGCAATAATCAATTGTAAATCAGGCTTTGCCTTTAACAGAGTAGCAATCGCTTGCTGACGATTGGGGCATACTGCCATCGCAGCCCCTGTCATATGGACAATTAAGCAAGGCTCATCCCCTACTACACTTGGCAAACTAGTCGCGGTAACCAATGCTGGCATTTGACTCGAATCCCCACCATAGCCGCGACTGATAATCCCGACTTTGACGCCTTTGTCTTGTAAATAATTAACCAAAGCAATAATCAATGGTGTCTTACCGCTACCACCGACACTGATATTTCCGATTACCATGATGGGAATGGGCGCACGATAACTTGATAGCAAACCAATTTTATAAGCTTGACGGCGGAGCATGGTAATGAGTCCGTACAACCAGCTAATGGGTAGCAATAGCCACAACCAAAGAGCCTGCCGTTGCCATGCACGTGTCACTGTCGTTTCAATGCTCATGTTTATTGACCACTTATTCTATAAATTCAGTGCCGCTTTATCATAAGATGTATATTAAAATAGAATCACATGACTCTATTCGAAATCACGATCATACATCTGTGCATAATGGCCTTGTAACTGCATCAATTCTGTATGCGTGCCTAACTCGACAATCTGTCCGGCATCCAACACAGCGATACGATCAGCAGACTCGATAGTGGTCAATCGATGTGCAATCACTAGCGTCGTGCGATTTTTCATCACATTGTCTAGCGCTTGCTGAATATAATGCTCTGACTCGTTGTCCAGCGCACTGGTCGCTTCATCTAAAATGAGAATTGGCGCATCTTTTAATAGTGCACGCGCGATAGACAAGCGCTGACGCTGCCCACCTGATAGTTGCAAACCTTCGGCACCGATTTCGCTTTGGTAGCCATTTGGCATCTTCATTATGAAGTCATGAGCAAAGGCATCTTTTGCGGCACGCTCAACGTCGGACTGACTTTTATTCGCTAAGCTACCATAAGCAATGTTGTTAAACACTGTCGTATTGAACAGCACCACTTGCTGATTGACCATCGCAATTTGAGCACGTAGGCTCTCTAGTTTGATATCTTCGATTGGTATACCATCTAAAGTAATTTGTCCTGCAGAAGTTGATAAGGTGCGTGTCAATAGATTTACTAAAGATGATTTACCAGCACCACTACGCCCTACCAGTGCAACGGTTTCTCCTGCACGTATATCTAACGTAAAGTCGCGCAGTGCCACTGTCGAATCCGGATAGATTAGACTGACATTATCGAGTTTCATCTCACCCGTTAGGGCTGAGCTGATCACACCAGTGTCTTTTTCTTCTGGCTCATCTAGTAGGGCAAAAATCGATTCACCAGCCGCAATACCTTTTTGCAGCTTTTGATTAATATCCGTTAATGAACGAACGGGTTTACTGAGCAATCCTGCGGCTGCGATATAAGCGATAAATTCGCCAGCTGATATATTGTCTATCACTGCTGGACGCAGGGCAAGCCATACCACAACTGACATTGCCATCGCCATCAGTAGCTGTACTGCTGGTGTATTGATACTATTAGTCACGACCACTTTCATGCCTTGGCGCAGGTTCTTTTTAGATATTTTGTCAAAACGTTCAGCTTCGTATGCTTGTCCACCATAGTTTTTCACCACCTGATAGCCACCAATAACTTCGTTGGTCACGTGACTGACATCACCCATTGTTTCCTGAATCCCCTTAGATAATCTGAGATAACGCTTAGATGCTATGCGAATGAGCCACAGTATCGGTGGCAGTACGAGGAATAGAATCAATGTCAAACGCCAATTGCTATAAAGCAAGAAACCAATCAACCCAATAACAGTCAAGCCATCACGTAACAAGGTTTTCATTGAGTCTGTACTGGCCGCTGTGACCTGTTCAACGTCGAATATCAGCTTTGATGAGATAGTACCTGCTGGATTGGCAAGATAAAATGAGCTTGGCAAGCGCAGCAGCTTATTAAAAACTTCTACTCGTAGCTCATAAACCAGATTTCGTGAAATCAAAGCAGAATAGTAATTACCCAAAAAGCTACCCACACCGCGAACTAAAAAAAGCATAATAATTAGAACGGGAAACCAATCCCTTTTACTCTGATCACTTTGCTTGATCGCATCAGTAATATATTGCAATAACTTCGCTGTCCCAATCTCGGTCGATGCATTAATAGCAAAGCCTATAATAGTCAACAGCAATGCCCACCAGTAAGGTTTTAAATACCTTAATAGACGTAGTAAAGTCTTATGCTTGGGCGTATTCGATGGTTCCGCTGATGATTTCTTAGCAGACGTTTTTGGGTCAGATTGATATGTTTGGCTCATAAAAGCCTCAATTTGGGTATCATGATATGAATAAACTGCATTCAAAGCACAGTTTTATAGGAGTATTTATGACACTAATATAGCCATATATTATTGCGGTAATGGTTGACCAAGTGGCACAACTGTACTGATATTAAGGTTCAAAAACCCTAGTTTTCCTGCGACATCCATTACTCGCACAACAGACTGATGAGTAGCGTTAGCATCGGCAGCAATCACAAATAGCATATCACGATTACCACCTGCTTCTTGCTGTAGCATACTGATCAATTCAGCCTCATTGCTACTAGCAAGTGTAATGCCGTTGACCAAATAGCTACCATCTTCTTGCACAGCTACTTCAATGCTGTTGTTTTTTTCTGTCAACGCGACACCTTCAGCTTCAGGAAGGATAATATTTAAACGACTAAAGTGATTGAATGAGGTAGCAAGTAATAAAAAAACAATTAAAAACAGTAAACAATCAATCATCGGTGTCAGATTAATTTCAAGCGGTTCAACCGTTGGTTTTCTAAAACGCATATCAATCTCTTTAATTCAGCTACCATTTATAGGCTCAAGAAATCTATTCTTTAAAACCGCATTGACTACACTGCCGCTATGCTAGTCTTATCCGAATCCAACGCACCGAATGAACGTTCTTGCACAATACTATCTTCTATTGACGTACGGCTAGAAGATGTAGATGGCTGCGTACTAGCAAGCAAGTGATAGTCATACAACTCTTGAATCATAAGCCCTGCTTGAGTCTCAAACTGAGCATTAATATCAATGATACGGCGCTGAAAATAACGATAAGCAACCAGCGCAGGGATAGCAACAATCATACCTGCAGCGGTAGTGATTAGTGCCTGTGATACACCAGCGGCTAGCATCGTCGGATCTTGCATTGCGCCATCGGTAATCGCTAAGAATGAAGAGATGATTCCTAGTACCGTACCTAATAGACCAAGTAACGGAGCTATCGCACCGATAGTTCCTAACATATTGATGTTTTTTTCCAACTGATGAACTTGGACGCTGGCACGATTTTGCATGTGCATTGTCATCGATTCTAGCCCATACTGACGATATAGCAACCCCGTTGCCAAGATATCGCCAAGCGCAGTCTTTTCTTTTACATTCATCAATTGTGTACGGCCAATATCGCCATTTTCACGTAAACGAGTTATTAGCTGTTCGCGCAACCTACTAGGAGCGACTTTGTTAAACTGTAGCGTATGGCTACGTTCAATGATGATAACCAAAGCCAATATAGAACAGACCACGATAGGTGTCATTAGCCAGCCACCTGCTTTTACCAACTCCCACATATCTACTCTCTTCCGTATTTTTGCAAAAACGATCACTACAAAATAATTATTACAGAGGCGACTTAGCATTTGAATAGATATGGCTAACTCGCAAATGTTATTAAGCTTGAGCTTCTATATGCTTAATCAATGCAGCCAATTGATCTTGATTGTGGAAAAATATCTCAACACTACCTTGACCATCTTTTTTATGCTTTAGTTTGACTTCAGCACCAAGCATGTCTGTCAATCTCTGGGTTAAACGCTCTACATCACGAGATTGCGCTTGTTCAGCACGATTGATTTTGGGCGCTGGCTGCAAGATGGATTTGACCAATTTTTCAGCCTCTCGCACGGTCATACCGCCATCGATAATCTTTTGCGCGATGATAGGTTGTTGTTCAGAGGACAATGCTAAAAGTGTACGAGCATGACCCATATCTAGCGCACTGTTGGCTAAATGGTCTTTTACTGTATCATGCAGCTGATTTAAACGAAGTAGATTCGATACTGTCGTACGCGCCTTGCCAACGACTTCAGCAATCATGGCATGACTCATGCCAAATTCCGTATGAAAGCGCTGCAATGCTGCTGCCTGCTCAATCACTGATAAGTCTTCGCGCTGAATATTTTCAATCAGTGCTAGGGCAATCGCCAACTCGTCAGATAAAGCGCGCTCAATCGCAGGGATAACTGCTTTTCCTGCCATTTTTGCTGCACGCCAGCGGCGTTCACCAGCGATAATTTCGTGAGTGACAAATGCTTCACTCTTATCTTCATTTGCCAATAGCGGGCGGATAACGATAGGCTGCATCACGCCATGCTGTTCGATAGAAGATGCCAATTCTGCAAGTGCTGTCTCACTCATATCACGACGAGGCTGATACTTACCTGCTTGCAAGCGTGTGACATCAATCTGCACAAGGCTAATCTGGTCTTCGGTTGCGCTCGTATCTCCACTATTGCCACGCGATTTGTTGAGCGACGTCTTGCTAGTAGCACGAGGTGAACGTGACGCGCGAGTGCTACCCTCACTAGCAGCATCGTTATCAGTAGTCTTCACAGATGATTTTTTACTGGCTTTTGTCGGAGTGATATCAGGCGCTATATCTGTGGATACAGTATTTACAGGCGCATTAGTATCTACAGGCACATTAATATCTGGCGCAGCATTTTCACGCGCCACCATGTCGTCTTGCAAGGCAGAGGCGGTAATTTGCTTTTCTTTTTTGATTGACCCTAATAAGGCATCTAAGCCCCGATTAGCAGCCAACCCTCTTTTCTTCGCCATGATTACCTATCCTCTAACGCTAAAATAAAAGCCAATTGATTAATGATGCGGCTTACTAAATACAATGTTAAGTGCTCTATGCTTATGCTATTCATTTACTGTCTTGATCAGTGACACTTTTTATCTAAAAATCCTTTGTGAGAGACTTTAGATAAAAACTAGCTGCTTTGCTTCATCACTTCAGCGGCAAGCTTTTGATATGCGCGTGCGCCTTTTGACCATCTCTCATACGCAATAACTGGTAAGCCGTGCGCAGGAGCTTCTGCCAAGCGAATATTCCTTGGAATATGGGTCTTGTACATGATATCGCCAAAATGCGCTTCTAGCTCAGTAGAGACATCACGGGCAAGCGTATTACGCGCATCAAATAGCGTTCTGACCACACCGCGAATATAAAGCTTAGGGTTCAACTCTGTAAGACGTTCAATCGTTTGTGATAAGTCAGCCAACCCTTCTAGTGCATAGTACTCACACTGCATAGGGATAATCACACTATCTGTAGCCACCAATGCATTAATCGTCAGTAGATTCAAACTAGGCGCGCAATCGATAATCACATAATCGTATGGCTGTTTTTGTGTAGATATCTGATCGTTAACCAATTCGGCCATCGCAGTTTTGAACAGCTCATGACTGTCCGTCTTACTCATCAGCGTAATGTCCATGCCAGCCAAATCGCGATTGGCACCGATGACATCGAACCCTGCAGGACTAGTAACAATTGCTTCAGACAACGCGACACCATCTAGCAAAACGTCCGCTATGGTAAGATCCAACTCGTTTTTGTCAACACCTGTACCACTGGTCGCATTACCTTGTGGGTCTAAGTCAATCAGCAGTACATGCTTGCGTTTAGCAGCCAAGCTGGCGGTCAAATTTACTGCCGTTGTGGTTTTACCCACACCGCCTTTTTGATTCGCAATTGCTATGATTTCCATACACTCACTCAATTTTATTAGGGTCTATTACTTTTGACTCGGTTGGTACGATTATTTTTGTTCAGTCTTGTACAGCGACACTCGCTCAGTATTTAAAAATAAGCAATTTATGGTCTAAAATGCTCAGTTTGCGGTCGAGCATTTTAAATGCTTTTAAATACTATGTCATTTAGATACAGACGTAAACTGTGTTTCACAAAAAACCGTACCTGTTTCATGACTGCGAAGTCTTTATGGCTCAACTGTCTTTAGCAGACATTTCAATTAAATGGCGACTGTCGTGCAAACGTGGCACCGTCAGCTTAATGGTTTTGATATGCCAATCACTATCGAGTGCTTGTAGCTCTTCTTCATTCGGCACTTTACCTTTCATAGCACATAAGAAGCCGCCATCTGCCAATCTTGGCTGTGCTACTTCTACAAAATCTATCAAACTGGCGAACGCTCGCGATGTCACCACCGCATAGCTTGCTTCATGCGCTTCAATACGCGATGCAATCGGCTGCATATTACTCAAACCGAGCTCGCTGCTGATTTGCTTAATAAAGCGAATTTTCTTCTGATTGCTATCAAGCGCAGTACACTGGCGCTCAGGCTGACAAATGGCAATAATCACTGCTGGCAACCCTGCTCCCGTGCCGATATCTAGCAACGATCCGGCGGGTAAATGCGTTATAATAGACAGACAATCTATCACATGCTTGATCAGCGCTTCTTCTGGATCAGTGATCGCGGTCAGATTATACGCTTTATTCCATAGTAAAAGCTGGTCTAAGTACAATAATAACGTGCGCTGCTGCGTTTCACTTAACGGCAGACCCAGCTCATTTATCGCTTGCGCCAAGATATTAGCCAGCTTTGGCAGTTGCGCACCAAGCTTTACGAAACCAGTCGGATCAATATTGATATTACCCACACTAGCAGACGATGAAGAGTTTTTAGCGGAAGCTGACATACAACGAGTTATCCAGTTTTGACTTGTGAACCGTTTATTTTATCATGCAGTCTGCCCATTGAATAGTTGCAGATTGCGCCAATGTGGGACATCTTATACTATCTACGCTGATCATGAGGCGTTATTCTGCTTTGATTGCCTCCAATTCGCTGATTAATTCATTCGTTTTTTACCAGTTTTACTCAGGCATTTGTCTAAATATGATACAAAACTGCGCTTAATGACTTCGCTAATAGGTGACTATATCTTGTAAGATGTCATGATTGATTATAAAAAACTCAGAATACGCCTGAACAGATAAAACCAATCACTTCTCATATTCCTTTAATACTTTTTAAGATGATTTTTCAAACGCCTATGACAGAACAACCCTACACCCCTATATCGCAAGTATCAAAAGACGCTAACAATATGGTAGTACCTACTACCGATACAAAAAATACTAAGCAAACAGCACCTGATACCCCAAACCCTATCTTCATAGAAGTTCAGCAAAATTGTCGCATTTCCGCTGAGCAATTAAAACGCTATAGCGACCCTGATGAATTGCCTACAGATACTCGCACTGCGCCTGACTTAGATGTAGGCTTCGGTCAACAACGCGCGCTTAAAGCATTGCATACAGCGCTGGATATTAAAGCCAGTGGTTACCATGTGTTTGCCGCTGGTGAGAACGGTTTGGGTAAGCGTACTGTGATTAGTCGTCTGTTAACGCGTATCGCTGCTGACGCGCCGACGCCTGATGATTGGGTATACGTGCATAATTTCACTGATCCACGCACACCATTGGCGCTGCGTCTACCAGCTGGTCAAGCCTCGCTATTACAGCAGCAAGTTAATAACTTATGGCAGCAAGCAAAAAAGCGTTTAAGCCAACGCTTTCGTAGCGATCAATACCAGAGCAAAATCGAAGCCATCAAAAACAGTACTCATCAAAAAGAAAGGCATGCCTATGACGCGCTTAATGCTGAAGGCAAGCAATATGACCTAGCATTGACGTTTCGCTCGTTTGATAATAAAGCCGTATTTGTTCATCCTAGTCAACTGCCTACAGAAAGCAACAGCGGTGATAACAAACAAGTAGAAACACCTAACAATCGTAAAAATTTAGAAAAGCTCGATGATAGCGAAAAAGTTAACACCTTGAGCGATGAAGATAATGAGCGTAAGGAAAATAAAGATTCTACATATGGCAATAATGAGTATGAAGCTGAGCTGAATAACTTTGTGCAAAAGAACCATATGCAAAAGCGTCTGAGTCAATTGACTATCGCTTTAGAGCAACTAGAAGACGAAGCCAATGACGAGATAGAGTCGCTACATCGTAGTATTGCCCAACGTGCTTTACAGCCATTATTTACTCCTATTTATGAGCAGTTTGCGACTCATCCACTTGTCGTGGCATATCTCAAGGCTGTATTTGATGACATGGTCACTCACGTAGAGCGTATCGTCAATGGCGATGATGAGGAGTTTGTGACAGCAGTGTTGGCTACGACGCCCAGTCGTTATGCGGTCAATGTTATTGTCAGTCACACACCTGACAGTGGCGCGCCCGTGGTTTTTGAGGATTTGCCAACCCATCTCAATTTGTTAGGGCATGTCGAGCAAATCACCCAATTAGGCACAGTAACCACTGACGTAAGTATGATTCGTGCAGGTGCTCTACATCGCGCTAATGGCGGCTATTTACTGTTAGAAGCCAGCCACGTACTTGAACATCCTTATGCATGGCAAGGCTTAAAGCGCGCATTACAATCACGAAAAATCAAACTGTCTAGTCTAGAGCAAATGCTGACGCTAACCGGTAGCTTATCTCTCTCACCCGCGCCTATTGATTTAGATATCAAGGTTATTTTGTTAGGTGAAGCAGATTTATATTACGAGCTACTAGAGCTTGAGCCTGAATTTGATGCCGTATTCAAAGTCCGCGCTGACTTTCATGACGATGTGCCTCGTACCACTGAGCATGAATTGGCACTGGTCGCAAAAATGGCCGATATCATCGACTATGCCGACCTTTATCCGTTTGATAGCAGTGCACAGGCCACGCTACTTGAGCATCTAAGCTTGCAAGCTGAAGAACAAGATCGTTTAAGCCTACACAGTGACTTATTGATCAAACTATTGCATGAATCAAACCGTCACGCTCGCTTAAATAATGAGACTATGGTGACAGCAGATCACGTCACTCAAGCAATCGATGACATGGATGAGCGTTCAGGATATTTACGCGATCTGTACTGGGACGAGCTTAAAAACGGCCAGCAGCTGATCCAAACGCAAGGCGATGCTATAGGGCAAGTTAATGCATTGACTGTAGTCAGTTATGCAGATAGTGAGTTTGGCATGCCAGCACGGCTTACTGCGGTCATTCAGCCCAATATTGGCACAGGTGAAATTCTTGATATTGAGCGTGATGTAGACTTGGGCGGTAGTTTACACGCCAAAGGCATGCTGATTATGACCAGCTATTTGCGCGCGTTATTTAGTCAACATCATGCGCTGAATTTTAGTGCCTCGCTGGCGTTTGAGCAGAGCTACGCGCAAATCGATGGCGATAGTGCCACCGTTAGCGAAGGCTGTGCATTGCTATCCGCATTAGCAAACGTCCCCATCAATCAGTCTCTCGCGATTACTGGATCTATGAACCAGCTAGGCGAAGTACAAGCAGTTGGTGGCATCAATGCCAAAATCGCAGGTTTCTTCGACGCTTGCCGCGAGCAAGAGCTAACAGGCGATCAAGGCGTCGTCATTCCGATGGCCAATGTCAAACAGCTGATGTTACGTGACGATATTATCGATGCAGTAAATAGAGGCAAATTTCATATCTATGGCGTCTATACTCTAAGTGAGGCCCTGACGCTGATGACTGGCTTGCCCATCGACACCATGAATAAAAAAGGCCGTTATCGTAAAGATACTTTATTTGGCAAAGTATTAAGCCGTCTGATGCTGTGGGATGAAAACCAAGACAGCACGGACGACATCGATGATGAAAAGGCCAAAAAGAAAGCGAAGAAGAAGCGTAAAGAAAAACGTCAAAAGAAAGAAGATAGAAGAATAAAAGAAAAGCGAAAAGGTGAGAGAAGTGATAAGAAAGGTAGCGAGGAAAGCAGCAAGCAAAGCGATGCTGAGCCTATTGATGACGCCCTAAACAACGACAGTGAGACAAAGGCCATCGACGGGAATAATAATTAAAATTTAAACGGCACTACCGATACGCACGCACATTGCTGTTCGACTAGATTCATTGTTATGTCTATGGCTAGATCGAGCAGCAACCATCGAATAGCAACTATTAAATAAACATACGCATGCATGAACGTCGCTAGACGCTACGCTGCTTTTCTGCGATGATTAACGGTTCCTAATCGAGTAATATCGTGCCAGAAACCGACTTGTAACTTCATAAAGGGTATCTCTTAATGACTGTACATCCTACTGATGCTGATAACATCCAAGCTCAGTCCAATCCTAGTGAGCAGACAGGTGCGCTTGCAGCTGTAGACATTGGCACCTCAAAAGACGCCAATGCCGCCAATATTAGTGACAATCGACATGGTGCGGCAACGACTGCTCGGCAATGGCAGGTACTATCACAGCTGCAGCGCAATCGCTGGGTAGGCACCACGCATATTTATGAGCAGCTGATGATGGCAGGCTTTGATATCAGCCTACGTACTGTCCAACGCGATTTGAATGCCCTTGCCAAACGCTTCCCTATCGAAAAAAACAATGCCAATCCTCAAGGTTGGCGCTGGAAAGAAGACGCCCCATTACAAAGTTTGCCGCATATGAACTTATCACAAGCGGTTGCCTTTAATATGGTCGAGGCCAATCTGACCCAGTTACTGCCACCTGTTATCTTAGATGAATTATTTCCTTGGTTTGACTTAGCACGGCGACAGCTCAAAAACAGCAAAGTGACCCACTCTTGGATAGACAGAGTGCGTATTGAGCCTGCCACCCAGCCGCTTATCGCACCAGATATAGATTTAGATAGTAAAGATAATATTTACCACGCGCTATTTTATCAACTGCAGATTCATGCTTGTTATACTCGTAGCAACAAATCACAAGCCAGCGAATATATCCTAAATCCAATCGCGATTATCCAGCGTGGTGTGATTATCTATCTGCTGGCAACTCGTACTGACGATCCAGAAGCCACCATTCGCACCTTTGCTTTACATCGTTTTGATAGTGTTGAGATTCTCGAAACCGCTGCAAAAACACCAGAGAATTTTCAACTCGATACGTATTTGGATGAAGGCAGCATGGGCTTTAGTCACCCACTGTTTGGCGAATTGGACGAGCGTGGCAAGAATACTGCTGTTGAGCTTAGATTCACTAGGCAAGCTGGTAAGAGTCTGACCGAAAGTAAGCTTAATGACGATCAAACCGTGACGCTAAATGAGGATAACACCCTTACTGTAAAGGCCACTGTTAATTTAACCTCACAGCTGGTCTGGTGGCTACGCGGATTTGGTAGTGGGTTGTTAGATGCTAAGCCTGAGCTGCTCTATCAAGCGGTATTAGATAAGTCTTCGACAGCAACCAGTGAATGATATCACTGATCTGAGATAGGCTAATATCCGCACGCCTTAAGTAAGCAGTCACTAAATCTAGATAACGGTTAAAAACTAAGAATAAAAAAGGAAAGTTATGTCGACCACTGCCCCATCACCACTGTTGTCAGATAGTTTACGAGGACTGGGACTAGACGCAGGGACTTTGTTCTTTGCACTCAATTATGAATTTACCAAAATTGAGCCAAAAGGCATGTTTAAGCGCTTTAAGAAAAATCAAAGCGCGATGGATATTGATTTGGCTTGTGTGTTATATGATGATAACTGTGTCATCAGTGACATTGTTTGGTTTAAACAATTACGAGATAAAGCTGAGTCGGTCAAGCATCAAGGTGACAGCTTAAATGGTAAGGATCGCGGCGAGCAAGCCATGTATCTGGCCCCGCTTGATCAAGAGCAAATCAGATTGGAACTCGAAAAAATTCCCGCTCATATCACTCATATTGGTTTAATTGCCAACTCATACCATGGTCATTCGTTTTCTAGGGTGAAAAAAGGCGAAATTCACCTGAGTGACGATGAAGGAAACCGTTGTTTTGAAGTCAACCTTAAGCAGCTCCCACGCGACTGCACCACGCTATGGGTAGCGCATTTGCGTCGATCTGTTGACGACTGGCATTTAACATTGCAAAACTTACCACTTACTGCAGAAGATCTAGCAGGTGCAGCACAAGAAGTAGCTCATGAGTTAGCACGTGCATTGCCCATTCCTCAGGGAATATAAGAGCAACTAGTAATCGCATATAAAAGAGGTCTTGTGCTATCCAAACACAAGACCTCTTTTTATGGGCAAATCATTAGCTGTAATTAATTGCTAAAAACATATCTGTTATAAATCATCTCATACTTCGCTATAAAACTTCACCGCAATGCGGACAGAAGTTCTTTTGGCGCGTTTCAACTTCCTTCTCACGCCGTTCAAGCTCTTGCTCTCGAAGTACCTGTAAAACAATATTTTGTGCCTGCTCTTTATCTAAACCTAGCTCTCGACGAATTTTATCAATCATCATCTGATTCTGTACCAAATCAAAGTCACTATCAATGAGCTGCTCACGAAAATGCTGTTCAAGCTCCTCGCGGCGCTGAGCCAACTCATTTGCTAGTCCTGTCGCTAGAATACCCGCCGGCAGTGCTGCGAGACCTACGCCCAATATCGTAATGACCGCACCCAATATTTTTCCCGCATTAGTAATTGGCGTGACATCTCCATAGCCTACGGTTGTCAGTGTCACCACAGCCCACCACATCGCTTTAGGTATGGACTCAAACTCGTCTGGCTGTGCGTGATTCTCCACCAGATAAATACCGCTAGAGGCAGTCACAATCATAATAATAAGAATGAAGATAACAGCCTGAAATGAGCCTCTCTCTTTACTAATCACGACTAGCAAAATACGCATGGAAGCAAAATAACGAGTCAATTTTAGGATTCGAAACAAGCGTAAAATGCGTAAGAAACGCAAGTCAATATTGACAAAGAAATTCAAAAATGCTGGCACGATGGCTACTAAATCAATCAATGCGGATGGGCTTCTAATCCAATCCCAACGCTGTTTCCACGTCGTATTGTCAGGCTTGGCTTCAGCGACACTCCACAAACGCAATAAGTACTCAACAGAAAAAACAACGATAGAAAAGTTTTCAAATAAGGTGAAGTAATCTTGATAAGGGTAATACCATTGATCGACAGACTCCGCTATCACAGCGGCTACGTTAGTCATGATCAAAAATATGAGAAAGTAATCGACGTAACGGCTAAATAACGTGTCGTGCTCTTCATTTTGTAAAATATCATAAACAAAATGACGCAAGCGCCGTATAGATTGGAATAACATGCCAGCCCTATATAGTGGTATACCGATTTAGTATTAATAAAATTAAGCAACTATCATAAACTACTTGCAAGGCTTATTCACAATAATCCGCATTCTCACTTAATAGATTTTCTGATAAAAACTGGTGTGTTGGGTATTGATATTATCAGCTGACTAAACAAAATATAAATAATAAATATAGATTGATACCAATAGTATAAACACAATCAATAGCATAGAGAACCTTAAGAATTGCTCGTAACTACGAAGCTGCTGACTTATGTCTTGAGCTGGTATTAAATGTAAGTGACATTTCGGACAACAAGAATCCACTTGGTTCAATAACTTTGTATTGCGCGCATTTTGACAGCGTAGAGGCGAATTACTGCAATAGCCAAGCATAATATATTGCACCTCTTGTTGAATCATAAATAAGAGATACCGACTCACGTCAATGACACTTACTTAAAAAGCAGCTTTTGCTGTGTTTAATTATAGACTGTAGACAATTGAATTACACTTAAATGTAATTTATTGCAGAAACATTGCTAATTTACATTCAAAACCTTACCAGTAATAATGATTTTCGTATTATAATAGACATTAAATGTTACAGATTAAACTTTAATCATAACATTATGTATCAGTAGCTAATGCCATCCCTCATTAGCAAACTGCTGATAATTTTTTATTACGTTAAGGAATGAAATGATGAAACTACAATCCCTAGTTTTAGCAACTGCTACTGCACTTACAATGACAACTGCTTTTGCAGTCCCTGCTGGTACTTGGTCTGTTGCTGCTGGCGCACATTATGTTGATCCTAAAAGCGACAACGGTACTCTAGATAACGGTTTATCTGTTGATGTTGATGGCGATGTACGTCCAACTATCAGTGGTGAGTATTTCATCGCTAACAACGTTGGTATCGAACTGCTAGCTGCACTTCCGTTTCGTCATGATTTTGACTTGAATGCTGCCGATGGCACACCAGCTTTGAAAGGTAAAACACAGCATTTACCACCTACTCTTTCCGTACAGTATCACTTTGACTATGAAAACATGCCAATGAACATCAAGCCTTTCATTGGTGTTGGTGTGAACTATACAACATTTTTCAAAGAAAGAATTTCTAATGGTGGTGACTTGGACCTTGACGATAGCGTTGGCGTGGCTGGTCATGTTGGTCTTGATATTCCTTTTGCTCCTACAGAAGCTTTCCGTATCGATGCCCGTTATATGGACATCAAAACAGACGCTACTCTAGATGACGTAAATCTTGGCGAGATCGACATTAGCCCTTGGGTATATGGTGTAGCATTCGTTAAACAGTTCTAAATTAGTAAAGATACTATGCGTAATAAGAGCCAGCTTGATAGCTGGCTTTTTTGTGCTTATTAATTACGGCTACTACTGTCTGTCTTCTCTAACTACTAAGCAATTATTTATAAAAACAGCTAATAACCTATAAGAACAAATAATCTTCATAAAAAAAAGACCACCCTTGGGCAGTCTTCTTTAATTGCTAGCTAGCTTTAGATCAAGATACGACGTGGGTCTGCCAGTAGCGTTGCGATATAACGAGTAAATACAGCAGCGTCTGCGCCATTAATCACACGATGGTCATAAGACAAAGACAGTGGCAGCATCAAACGTGGCTCAAAGCTTTGTGTCTTCGCATCCCAACGTGGCTGCATACTTGCTTCAGAGACACCTAAAATACCAACTTGTGGCCAGTTAACTAACGGCGTAAAGGCGGTACCACCCAAGTTACCTTGGCTCGATATGGTAAAGCTCGCCCCTTGCAAATCTTTAGTGCTGAGCTTCTTGTCACGAGCTTTTACTGCAAGCTCGCCGATCTCAATTGCGATTTGCTTCAGGCCTTTATCTTGTACGTTTTTGATAACCGGTACGATAAGACCATCATCAGTTGCCACTGCGATACCCATATTGACGCTTTTGCGCAATATGACCTGAGTATTGTCATCGCTCAAATGACTGTTGAATCGTGGATGCTGGGTCAACGCGTAAGCAGTTGCTTTAACCACAAATGCCAAGATAGTAAAGCCAACACCTTCAGCTTTCATGCCACCTTTTAGCTCACCGCGTAGTTTTTCGGTCTCAGTGATATCAGACAGATCGAACTGCGTTACTTGCGGTAGCAAAGTATTGTAGTTGAGCTGTGGTATCGAGACTTTCTGCAAGCGGCTGAGGTCTTGTGTTTCCGTCTTACCCCAGATTTCAGCATTACTCATGTCAGGCAATTTCGGTAGACCTGAGCTAACAGGATTACTGCTCACAGGTGCCGCTTTTTGCTTGGTTAGACTGTTCTTAACATGTGCAAACAAGTCTTCTTTTAGAATACGATCATTTAGAGCTGAACCATTCACTTTTGTGATATCAACACCTAACTGACGCGCTAGTTTGCGAACGGCAGGACCTGCATACACATCAACCAATTTTTCATTGACTTGTGCTTCAGTTAATTTACCCTCTGTTTTGCTAGCAGCTGTATCAGTATTGGTCGGTTTGGCAGCTTGTTTTGGCTCACCAGTAGTTTTAGCAGCTGGTTTATCTTCTGTTTTGGCTGGTGCTGACTCTTGTGGCTTAGGAGTTTCAGATTCACTATCACTAGCATCATCTGTACCACTTGCTATGATGACGATAAAGTCCTGACCATTAGCAACCATATCACCTGCTTCGACCAAGATTTTTTCAATCTTACCGGCAACTGGTGCTGGTACTTCAACCGATGCTTTATCTGATTCGATTAGCAAAATCGACTGCTCAGCGCTAACAGTATCACCAACGCTCACCATGATTTCAGAAACTTGTGCCTCATCAACACCTAAGTCAGGTAATGCATGAGTAGTTGCTTTACCTGACTTAGCGGCTGGCTTGGCAGCAGACTCTGATTGCTTTGATTCAGTTGCAGCAGGTTCAGGTTTTGATTCTGGTTTAACATCGTCTGTGCTGTTCGCTTCTTGCTTTTCAGCAGCATTGTCATCGTTGCTTTCTACGCTATCCTCTGCACTTTCAAGCTCAATTAGCACCATACCTTCGCTAACTTGCTCACCGATAGCAACACTAATCTTAGTCACTTTACCAGCAGCAGAGCTTGGTACTTCAACCGATGCTTTGTCAGATTCTAATAATACGATGTTGTCGTCTTTTGCGATGACATCACCAACTTCTACCATAATCTCGCTGACTTCGGCGCTGTCCACACCTAAATCGGGGGCTTTAATGTCCATGATTTATTTCCTCGTCTTATGGTTATTATTATTTGACATCTTTATCATCAAGTACGTTTGCATCTGCTTGATCTTCAGCACGGCCTTCATTACTGATTTCATCATCGTCTTCAGCGATAAATTCAGGTACAGGATTTGGATTTACGTTACCTGGCGCTGGTGCATCTGGAGACTGATCATAGTAAGACTGCTGTTGCCATGCAGGTGGATGATCCACATCAATGCCTAAGCTTGAAATCGCGTCTTTAACCAAACGCATCTCAACCTCACCTTCGTCCGCTAGACGTTTAAGCGTTGCAACAACGATATGCGCAGCATCAACGTTGAAGAAACTACGTAGGTTTTCGCGCGTATCAGAACGGCCATAACCATCGGTACCCAGAGTCGTGTAAGGACGGTTATCTGGCAACCAAGCACGAATCTGCTCTGAGTAGTTACGCATATAATCTGTCGCTGCAACCACGATACCTTCGTGCGGTGCTAATTGCTCAGTAACCCAAGGCACTTTCTCTTCATCCATTGGATGTAGACGGTTGTAATCGTCACAAACCATACCATCGCGAGTCAACTCATTAAAGCTGGTTACACTCCAAACGTTAGACGTAATATTGAACTCGTCTTTTAGTATCTGTGATGCCTTCTGTACTTCACGTAAGATAACGCCAGAACCTAGTAGTTGCACTTGTGTTGAACCATTGTCCTCTAACAAGTACATACCACGTTTGATACCTTCCTCGGCACCTTCTGGCATAGCAGGTTGCTCGTAGTTTTCGTTCATCAACGTCAAGTAATAGTAAACGCGCTCGCCTTCACCATACATACGGCGTAGACCGTCATGCATGACAACGGCTAGCTCATAACCAAAGCAAGGATCATAGCTGACACAGTTTGGCACGACATTGAACAGAATTTGTGAATGACCATCTTGATGCTGTAAGCCTTCGCCATTAAGTGTCGTACGACCAGCAGTTGCGCCTAATAAGAAGCCTTGTGCTTGACAATCACCTGCCGCCCAAGCCAAATCACCCACACGTTGGAAACCAAACATTGAGTAATAGATATACATCGGAATCATCGGTAATGCGTTCACAGAATAACTGGTTGCCAATGCAATCCAAGTACTCATTGCGCCTGCTTCGTTGATACCTTCTTCTAACATGTGACCATCGATGGCTTCTTTATAGCCCATCAACGCTTCACTGTCTTCTGGTGTATATTTTTGGCCAACAGCCGAGTAAATACCCAACTGACGGAACATACCTTCTAGACCAAACGTACGCGCTTCGTCAGGTACGATTGGTACGACGCGATCTTGGATGTCTTTGTTTTTGAGCATTGCAGATAGCAATCGCACGAATACCATCGTCGTAGATTGCTCTTTACCATTACTGCCTTTTAATACCCGATCAAACATTGATAGTTCAGGGATATTCAGTGGGATGTGACCACTACGACGGTTTGGCAGATGACCACCTAACGACTCACGACGACCTTTAAGATACTTCATTTCCGCCGAACCTTCTTCAGGTCGGTAGAACGGTAGAGTCTCTAACTGCTCATCAGTAAATGGCAAATCAAAACGATCACGGAAATACATCAACGCTTCTTGATCAAGCTTTTTGACCTGATGCGATTTGTTGACGGCTTGCGTTTGGGTAGACAAACCATAACCTTTAACGGTTTTGACTAAAATAACCGTTGGTTGGCCTTTGGTTTTCATCGCTTCGCTAAAGGCAGCGTAAACTTTAACTGGATCATGGCCACCACGGTTCAGACGTGAAATCTCTTCGTCAGTCAACGCATCTGCCATCTCTTCTAACTCTGGATATTTACCAAAGAACTCTTTGCGAGTAAATTCAGGCGTACGCGCTTCATATAGCTGATACTCGCCATCCACCACTTCTTCCATACGTTGTTTAAGCACGCCTGTATGATCTTTACCAAGTAATGAATCCCAGTTGCCACCCCAAATAACTTTGATGACTCGCCAGCCTGCGCCGCGGAATACTGACTCTAGCTCTTGAATGATTTTACCGTTACCACGGACTGGACCATCAAGACGCTGCAAGTTACAGTTAACTACCCATATTAGGTTGTCCAGCTTCTCACGACCAGCAAGAGAAATGGCACCTAGGCTTTCTGGCTCATCTGTTTCACCATCGCCCAAGAACGTCCAAATCTTACGACCTTCTTTTTCTAACAAGCCGCGGTTTTCCATATAACGATGCACGTGAGCATGATAGATCGACATGATCGGACCTAAACCCATCGATACGGTAGGGAACTGCCAATAATCCGGCATTAGGTACGGATGCGGATAGCTTGATAAGCCTTTACCGCCGACTTCGCGGCGGAAATTGTCAAGCTGATCTTCGGTCAAACGACCTTCTAAATAAGAGCGTGCATAGATACCTGGCGCTGAGTGACCTTGATAATAAATCATGTCACCACCGAAATGATCGCTAGCGGCGCGGAAGAAATGGTTAAAACCTGTTTCATAAAGTGTTGCACTAGAGGCGAATGTCGCTAAGTGACCACCCAAATCATCGTCGTTTTTATTGGCACGCATGACCATGGCAAGTGCGTTATAACGAATTAGCGCACGTATCTTACGCTCCATACCAAGATCGCCTGGGTACATTGGCTCATCTTCAACAGCGATACTATTGACATAAGCGGTGTCTAGTCTGTTAAACGGCAGTCCTTCTTGAACTGCCATATTGTATAAGGCTTTTAGGAGAAACTGAGCACGGTCCTTGTCTGCGTGTTTAACCACAGACTCAAAGGCCGCCAGCCATTCCTGAGTTTCGGTGCTATCAGCATCCTTATAATAATTCATCTTTGTTTGTCCTTTTTATGAGTAGTTCCTGTTTACTACAGGGTTCATTGTTTTGCTTAAATACTAGGGTAAGACTTACTGGTTATACAAAATAAGGTGAAAGCCTGCAATTAAAACTTCTATATTACTTTATGTATAACCGTTATTCATTAATATAATGAAGAAACAGACAATTTTGCAACTTCCTTATGCTGCTAAAGGGTTCTGTCTACAGATTTGAGTTTAAATGCGAGGCTGGCATGAGAGGACTTTGTCGATTGGTTTGAGAGCAATCACAATCTTAAAGTCAGTTTACATATAATCACTGAGCTCTATTATAGGCGCTTGGGAGCTAAATGTTTATGGCTATTAGTAAATACCCATACGTTAGGCATTTTTTAGAAAAATAGCGCCTTAAAAGCGATCCTATCCTTACAATATTTCTGCTATTCACCCTTTGTATTTATCAATTTAATTACAATAAAAAAACATAAGTTCATCAATTCATAATGATCTAATAGCCTATTTGTCTAATTCTTAAACTTTATAACGATATTGGATAACGAATAAGACCAAATTCATCATTAATATCTTCGTTTGTGATAAATTTTGGTAAACGCATACCTTATCTTGTATAACCAAAAGTTATTGTCTTATCTCGTCATACCTTATTTATCTTAAGCTTTATCCCGCCCTATAAATTGGAGCTAATCCTTTACATATAGAGGGCCTATAGCTTGTTTTTCATAATTATATTAAGATTTAGAGATTGCTTTGGCATACTTATTGCCGTATTTATAGTCAGTAATAGTTGTAAGCGCGCTATATCGGTTTGTTTAACCGTTTATCAAAAAGGTATGGAAAATGCCTCTTTTATCGAATAGATGTAATAAGCTATTTAATAAACATAAGTTTATTAAAACAACCTTCTATCCTATGATAACTACCGTTCATCGAAAAGTTTAACAAGCTGCATAAATATAGCTAAAATTATGGAATTCATTAGCAATAAATCAGTAAGAAATGTATTGCCTACGCCAAAGATATCGAATAAATAATTATATTAAAGGTGACAAAATGCGTCAGTCTCATAAATTTTTAGAAGCTATCGATATGTCTTTATATCGTAGGTACTTACAACAGCTGTTGGTTATATTTACTACATTAGTATTTAGTAGCTATACTATAGCAGCGGTGACTTGCGATGCAGGATTTGTATCGGATAATTTTTCTAACGCAGATTACGGTAAGTTAGCGTCTAACTCTCCTCCTCCTACCACTGGAGCTGATAAACTTTTAGACGGTATTATCAGCGAAAATTATGTTCTTGCTGCTAATAGTTTCAGCATAAGTGGATCATTAGACTCGGGAGGTAAAAATACTTATAAATCAATAGTGACGGATAGAATTCAAAATTTTGAGTTTTTTCAGGATTTCGCCACTCCTGAAACGACACGAACCGTATCTTATACCTTTAAAAACGAGTTTACTGGACAAGAGCAAGAACTTAATAAAGTAAGCTTGTCAGTATATGACATAGATTCTAATGTTTCATTAAGATTTAGACCGCCCTATTTTGAGTTTTTTGACGAAGTCACTATCAAAGGATTTACTAGCCTAGGGGCACCTGTTAGCCATACTGTAAACTCTAAAGGTAGTACTATAACTAACGCAGCAACTAACGCAGCAACTTATAGACAACAAAATACTAGCGATGATTTTGCGTGTAGTGGCCTGAGTAATGATTGCAAAGTTTCAGTAACTTTTGATAACCCAGTAGCAAGAGTAGATATCGTTTATGGTAATAATACTGACTTAAGATATTACTATAACAACAAATTTAATAATCCTGGAGATCAGCTTATTAATATTGTGTTTGATGGTTATTGTTATAAACCACAGCCACGCTTAACATACTCGAAAGCGCTTTCGACTTCTCGTAAAAAAAATACGGATCAATTCACTGTCCAAATTAAAGACAATGCAGATAATTCGGTAGTTACGAGCGGCATTACTTCTGTTACTACAACAGGTTCAAATAATACTGTCACGACTGGTACAGGTACTACAGGAACTTTCAAAGTTAACCCTACCAAAACCTATACATTGACAGAGTCAGGCTCAGGATCGACAAATTTAGCAGATTATAATGCCTTATATGCTTGTAGAAAATCAGATGGTACATCCGTTAGCACTTTAGACCCAAAAAACCTTAAGCTAACTTACGGAGACAACTGGACGTGCACAATCACAAACGGCAGCCCTAACTATGTCTTCTCAGGTACTGTCTTTAACGATAATGGTGGCTTGACCCTTATGGCTGACGTATTAGGCAATGTCAACAACCAATACTTTAATGGTATTTTTGAACCTGCAGCTGGTGAAGTAGCTATTTCTCACCCAAATCTGAGAGTTAGCCTAACAGATTGTGGCGACAATGATAGCCTGATACCTACTACATCACCGCTGAATGTATTAGATACAGGACAATATACCTTTAATGTCCCATCTAGTGCATTACAAGGTATAAATAAGGTTTGTTTGGTTCAATCAGAGCCTGACTCATGGATTTATAGCGTCGACACCACCCCAAATAAGAGAGAGGTTATGTTAGCTCCTGGTACTTATACTTACGACGCACTTAATTTTGGTGAAGTCAAAATTAACAACGCCCCATTAGTACTAAGCAAAGCACAGTATGTTCACGACTGTGATATGAATTTAGATTATTTCAATACTGCTATCAACCAAAGTACCGATGATGCAACTGTTGGTTTTAGTGCAGGTTCAATAGGAGACGTCTCTCCAAATCAATGCATTGCCTACCGCATTACTGCTTATAACCGTGGTCATATTGAGCTAAAAGATGTGATTATTAAAGATCCTCTTCAATCAGCTAAATCTAGTTTCTCCAACCCCTTACCCGTTGGAAACCCGAATGATTTATATATTAGTAATAACCTACCTACTTCCAATATCATTATTTCTCAACCATTTAATTTATCAGCATCAGGCAGCAATCCAACTCAGGCAACTTTATACTTTAATACCAAATATGGTAATTAAGTGGCATGATTCTTGCTCAGTTATTAGTGGCACAACACGAAAATCAGATATAAAAGGATAGATAATATCAATGACGGTAATAACGACTGTAAGGCAACTGGCGAGGTTTACATTAACAGTTGTATTTTGATAATACCCTTACCATAAGGCGGTTAAATATTACCGCTCATCGTTTTTATAATGAATGTTTGTAAAGGCTTTGTAATAATACCTTTGAGAACATTTTCTCGTTCCTATCAGCGTAGCTACTCATTATAGTGATTTATAGCGTATTTACTTAATCACGTCATACTATGAGCTGTAAAGTAAAGGTTGCATTGATAGTCGTGATTCTAGAAAGGAATACCCAATGAAAGGTTTCAATTATTTACGTAGTATCTTAATCGCTGGTGTGGTATCGACTGCCGCACTGAGCGCAGCCTATGCAGAAGACGCGCTATCTATGGAGCTGACTGCTAATAAAGTAGCAAAAGATGCCGAAGGCAAAACAGTTTACTTGCCTGTCAGAAATGCCGCTGCAGGTACTGTCGTTCAGTATAAAGCCACTTATACCAACACGATTAACAAAGACATCAGCGACTTGGCAGTGACGCTACCTGTCCCAGCCAATATGACCTTCACTGGTGAGGCTCATCCAACCAGTGCACAGGCCAGTATCGATGGCAAAAACTATGCTGACATGCCATTGATGCGCAAAGTCAATGGCAAGCTAATCAAAATCCCACTGTCTGAATATCGTGCATTACGCTGGAACATTAAGCTATTACCTGCAAAAAAATCTGCTGATGTCTCGCTCAATACTATCGTCAATTAATTATTACCAATTAAATCTCCTTTTAAATGAATAAACAATCATTTTGTTTATTCGCTATTTAGAGCTTTCACTTTAACCTGCAATACTTTGCTTTAACCTTTTAGGACTTCTTTATGAAACCGAATCTATTTAATCACACTCTACTCGCTGTCGGCGTTGCTGCTGCGCTGGGCTTATCTACTGTCGCTGGTGCCAACACTACTAGTGGCGAAACCACAACTGAAGTATTAGTTAAAAACGTAGCCACAGCAAATTATTTTGTTGCAGGTCAAAAACAACCAGAAGCTGAATCTAACGAAGTTTCTATCAAGATCTCAGAAGCAGTTTCATTCTCTCTAACTGCTAATGAAGATGATGGTAAGAAAGATGATGATAAAAACGAGCTATTAGAAGTTGCGCCAAATGGGGTCGTTACCTTCGAGCATACCTTAGAAAACACAGGTAACCGTGACGATATCTATACCGTAAAGCTGACTGATGTAGATGCCAAATATACTCCGACTACTACTTATAAGATATTTAATGATGGCGATGACATTGCTACAGTCACCCCTGTAAGTTCAGGCACTATCGCTGCTACTGGTACAGCTATTAGCGTAGGAAAAGATCAGTTTGTTCAAATCATTGTTAGTGCCCAAACGGCTGGTAACAAAGGTAATGACAAGCCAACACTAAAACTATCTGCTACTAGCTCTGCATTAACTGATAATACTGGAAGTGCTACTCCAACACTTACCAACACGGATAGCTCATTCACTAAACTACCAACCTTTAGCATCGTAAAAACGATGACTAACGGATTAGATTTGAATGATACTAATGATACTGCGACCTATCAAGTTGTGGTAAAAAACGATGCTTCATTGTTCTCTACTAAAGCCACTGATATCACTATAGAAGATTTTCTGCCAGCAGGCCTTGTTATGGCTGAAGCATTAGGCTCTGCTAATATCGTATATTCTGGCGATCATAAAGCAGGTGCAATTGATACAGCTAATAACGGTGCAGCAGGTAGTGACGGCTTCAATATTAAAGGTGTTGACCTTGATGTTGGCTCATACGTAACCATTACGTTTACCGTAAAAAAAGGTGGTACTGGTACACTCGATCCTGCAAACGCGCTTAACCACGTTACCGTTACTGATGACTTAGATAATAATCCTGCTACAGATAACACACTTATTGATAGTACAGATAGTACACAGGATAATGTCAGTACCTTTAACCCTAACCCAGAACAAAACTTTACTACTGGTACGACCGCAACTGAGCCAGGCGATGATTCAACTCAACCGCTATTGACGATTAAGCGTGTCTTAGCATTGACAGGCCCAACCACTAAACAAGTTCCTCCTACTACAAATCCTGATGGCAGCGGCGAAGCTACGCATACAGCTACCATTACTAACAGTGGTCAAGAAAAAGAAGGGAATGCTCTAGGTGAGTTAACATTCACCCTTACTGATACTGATACTACCGCAGTAGGTACAGTTAACGTTGTGGCAGATAAAGTAAAAGTTATCTATGAAGGCGTAGAATATTTACTTCCTACAGTTACTGCTGATAGTAACGGTGTATACACTTACGACATCAATGATGCAGTATCAACAGATGGGAATTCAACGCCTTTCCCTGGTATAGCACCAGGTAAGACTGCAGACATTCAATACAACGTAGCATCAAACAATGCAACAATAGGCACTACTGACACAGAAAGCGCCGAAGAAATTGTTGTTACTCTACTTCCTAAAGGTGAAGGCTTCCCTACCGTTCCTGAGATAACAGACACCACTCAGGTTCGTGGTCTACTATTATTCAAAACTCAGTCGCTAGATGCTAACTGTGACGGTACATCTGATGACGGTAAATTTGTTGATACTGAGATAGAAGCAGTTCCTGGTCAATGTGTTGTCTATAAAATCATGGCTGAGAATAATTCTGATACAACCAAAGGTTTTGATATTAATTCATTAGTTATATCGGATCTACTAAGTAATTTTGAAGCTCAAGCTTCAGTAAAGGAAATTACCAATAAGAGTCCTTGGACAACTTTAGGTAGCTCCGCATCTGGATTAACAGAACCAGCAAATGTAACTGCTACTGAAGTTCGAACCAAAATAGCTGAGTTAAAACCTACTGGGACTGCAACCTTAGATTTCACAATTGAAATCAAGACGAATCGTCTTACAACACCTTAAACTGTAAGTTAATGAATTGATTGATAATAGCTTCCTAGTTACAACGTCTATAAGTATCCATCGGTACTTATAGACGCCTTCCAGCTTTATGTATAACCGCTTGATGGACACTCTCTTATTAGCATTTTTGTTTTATTGGATAAGTAACATATATGACCACTCGTATACAGACAACGCTTACACACACATCATCGCGTACCGCCAAGGTATCCGCGTTGACATTAGCGATGTTGCTTATGCAATCGAATACCGCACTAGCAGCACCTGGTTCATTGGTACAGCTGATCGACAACGTTGCCAATGCCAGCTACACCGTCAATAACCAATCAGACGTTACAATCAAGTCTGACTCTAATAAAGTCCAAGTCAAAGCATCTACTCTACCCGAATATGGTATCGAACTGACTCAGCCTGCCACTCAAACGGTAGAGCCTAGTACCACCGTAAACTGGATCAACGTCCTAAAAAACACCAGTTATAGCGATCAGACTGTCGATTTGACTTTGACCGTGCCTGACACATTGTCCAATATCAAAATCTATCAAGACCTAAATAATAACGGCATCGTCGATGGTGATGACCAGCAGCTGTTACTTGATAACTTAAGCACCCAAATCAAGCTAGGACAGAGTGAGAGCATTCAGCTCATTGTCCAAGCACTGTCTGACGCCAACGCTCAGGACGGTGATACTGCCGAGATTCAGCTTGGTGCTGTGGTCACCGAGGATCCATCACTAAAAAAAGTCACAGCCACTGACAGCTTGGTCATTGTCAAACCAGATATCGGTTTCAAAAACGAAGCTTTCGATAGTGAGCCAACCTCTTCACAAGTTGGCAAAAACGTCTATCTCGAAACCAGCTTTGCACAATGTAACCTGCAAAGCGATGAGAAAGACCAAGTATGGGTCACCATCAAGTCAGCCAATCCACCGGTTGGAACTGGTGACACTTATTCACTAAAAGCTATCGAAACCGGTGTGAACACGGGTAAATATCGCTTAGACGCCCCTACGCAAAATAATGCAAATGCAATTAATGATGCCATTATTCAGACACTAGAAGGCGACACGCTGACGGCTACCCTAAACGCCTGTATTGCCCCCTCTGTCGGATTGGATGAGCAACCTAGCGCGTCTGATCTCAATAAAATTGACCGAGATCTCAGCACGACCATCGTCATAAACGATACCTCCCCTACGCTACAGGTCACCAAAGAAGGTGATGTGAAGACTGCTGAGCTAGGTGACTATGTCAACTATACGATTAATATCAAGAATGATGGTAAATCTACTGCCTATGATGTTGAGTTAAAAGACGCGATGCCACGTGGCTTTGACTATGTGGCTGGTAGCTTGCGTGTTGATAACGCTAAAACAGATGACTTCACAGCAGAAGGCAAGTATCAAATCTTAGGTTTGGGTGATCTGGCAGTTAATGAAAGCAAAACAGTCACTTATCGTGTCTTGATTGGCTCTTCTGCCTTAGGTGGCGACGGTATTAACCGCGCCATCGCACAGGGTCGCGACTCTGAAACTGGTGGATCAGTACTGACTTCGATAGAGGCACAGTGGCCTATCGAAGTGAACCGTGGTGTCATGAATACCGATGGTATCATCATCGGTAAGGTCTACCACGATATCAACCGTGACGGTATCCAACAAAAAGAAGACGGTGAGCTGGGTGTCGCTGGTGTGCGCATCTATATGGAAGATGGTAATTTCATCGTTACCGACCCTGAAGGTAAGTATAACTTTTATGGCATCAGTGCTAAGACCCATGTACTAAAAGTGGATCGTACAACCATACCTAGAGAGACTGAGCTGGTTATTCAAAGTAACCGCAATGCTGGTGATGCTGGCAGCCGTTTCGTCGATCTAAAATATGGCGAACTGCATCGCGCTGACTTTGCTATCGTCGGTGGTATGGGCGATAGCACAGATCGTCTAAATGCAGAGCTGGTAGAGCGTAGCAAGACTATTAGTGCAAAGAATAATGCGCTAGAAGCTACGGTAAAAAACAAACTGGCATTAGAGCCTGACTATGATCGTGATGTGACCGATAATGTTGATGCCAGTGGTTGTAAGTCTAATGATGACTTAGATCAGAGCATAAAATGTGACTCCGCTATCGTCAATGACATGGCGACACCTAGTGCTGACCGTATAGAAATGGCTGTCAATACCATCAAGCAGCCAAAAGCTGAACTGTTAGAAGAGTTCCTAAAAGAAGTGGCAAGCAATGAGGTTGCTTTTATTAACTTGAGCAGCGGTCAACAGCTCGCCTCACATAAGCAATTGGTTCAAGTACAAGCGCCACTAGGCTCAAACTTCACGCTATATGCCAATGGCAAGCCCGTATCCGAACAGCAAATCGGTAAGACCGCTGAGCAAGAAAAACAAAAAGTCATCGCTTTTGACTATTATGCAGTTGATTTAAAGCGTGGACGCAATACCCTACGTGGTGTGGCTACTGATGTAAATGGCAAGGTTATCTCAGAGCAAACTATTGAAGTGCTTGCTCCTGATAGCTTGCAAGCGATTGACTATCGCACCCAAGACAGCCTTGTACCTGCAGATGGTGTCAGCGAATATCAAGTCGTCATCAGTCTAAAAGACCGTGATGGCCGTCCTTACGTTTCATCCACTCCTATCAACATCGATACCAATATCGGCCGTATCAACCTAAAAGACGGTAGTAAAGAAGCGGCAGGCACCCAGATTACTGTTTCTGGTGGTGAGCTGTTAATACCCGTAACTGCACCTAGCGTACCAGGTAAGGGCGAGCTAGTAATTGACACTGGTAGCAGCAAACAAATCATTCCGTTACAGTTTACTGCTCAACTACGTCCACTACTCGCTGTTGGTATTGTAGAAGGTGCTATTTCACTAAAAGACTTTGATGGTAGCAGCATTACCGATGCTCAAGGTGCATTTGAGCAAGAGCTAAATGACTTTGCTGGTAATGATGATTACACAGCTTCTGGTCGTGCCGCAATGTTCCTAAAAGGAAAAGTACGCGGTGATTATCTATTAACGCTTGCATATGATAGTGATAAAAAAGGCGAGCGTTTGTTCCGTGATATCGAGCCGGGCGAATACTATCCTGTCTATGGCGACTCATCAGCCAAAGGCTTCGATGCGCAGTCTACTAGCAAGCTTTACGTGCGCCTTGATAAAGGTCGCTCGTTCGCTATGTATGGTGATTTAAAAACGCAAATTGATAACGATGAAGGTATCAAGCTTGGTCAATACAACCGTACATTAACTGGCCTAAAGGCTCAATTTGAAGATAGCAATACTCGTGTTACTGCCTTTTTAGCAGAGACCAGTACTAGCCAACGTGTAAATGAGACTCGTGGTTTGGGCATTTCAGGCCCATATCCATTGGCTGAGAACTTCGATGCGGTATTAGAAAACTCTGAAACGGTTGAAGTTATTACTCGTGACGCTAACAACCCTGGGCTTATTATCAATCGTGAGACCCTTACTCGCTTTGCTGATTATGAGATAGACCCGATTAGCCGCAGCTTATTTTTGAAATCACCGATTGCGAGTCAAGATCTCGAAGGCAATCCTATCTACATTCGTGTCACAGTAGAAGTGGATGAAGGTGGTGAGGACTATTTGGTTGGTGGTATCGCTGCCAAACAGCAACTGACTAATAAAGTCGCTATCGGTGGTAGCTATATCAATAGCGACGACCCATTGAACAAAGAAGAGCTGGCTAGTGTCAATAGCGTTATCAAGTTCAACGACAAGCTAAAGCTGGTCGCTGAATACGCAATGAACAAAGCTGAGAACCCTAATTTTCAGCCAAGCAATCAGATTAACACCACAGAATTAGACAATAATAATGTTGAGGGCAATGCCTTACGTGTCGAGCTTGACTTTGATAATAAGAAAGATACGCGTGCCAAGGCTTATTACAATGATGCAGATGCAGGATTTGTCACTGGGGCTTCTCCACTGACTGCTGGGCGTACGGAGTCTGGCGTAGAAGTCATCCATACATTTAACGACAAGAAAACAGCGTTGAAATTAGAAGGTGTACGTACCAAGGACCATACTACTGACGCGAGTCGTGAAGGTGTACAAGCCAGTATCGAGCAACGTTTGAGTGAAAACGTCGTTGGTGAAATCGGTGTGCGTTACTACAAACAAGATGCCACTGCTGCCTCACGCAATACTCAAGCCGCGACAGACGTTGTAGATATTACAGACGACACTCTGTTTAATGATGATGACTTCAATGCGGACATCATCAATCAGTCAGCGTTAAGCAGTGTTAGTAACGCTGAAGAAGATATTGAAGGCACGACTGTTCGTGCTCGTATTACCTCTCGTCTACCTAAGTTGAATAATAGCTTGGTATTTGCAGAATATGAGCAAGATATCGAAAATAGCTCACGTAATGCAACTTCTATCGGCGGTGAGACAGCACTTGGGGACTTGGGTCGTCTATACGCTCGTCATGATTTGATCAACAGCCTATCTGGTACTTATGGTCTTGATGATACAGATGAGCGTCAACGTACCACTGTTGGTTTTGACGCGACTTACATGAAAGATGGTAAGGTTTATAGCGAATACCGCATGCGCGATGCCATTAGTGCACGTGAGGCAGAAGCAGCTATTGGTCTAAAAAACAAGTGGTATGTTCAAGAAGGTTTAACCTTAAACACTTTATTTGAGCGTGTTGAATCTCTGGAAGGTGAAGAAAGTAACACTGCAACAGCGGCAGGTATCGGTGTTGAATATCTTGCAAAAGAGAATTATAAAGCATCAGGACGTTTTGAAAAACGTTGGGGTGAAACAAGTGATACGCTACTTGGTAGTGCTGGTATCGCCTATCGCTATACCGATGAGGTTACCTTCTTAGCCAAAGACATCTACTCACGCACTGACTATAGTGATGGCGATCGCACTATCAATCGTTTTCAGCTAGGTGCTGCATATCGTGACTACGATAGCAATCAGTTAGATATGCTTGCAAAATTCGAATATCGTTTGGATGATAATAATACTGGCGATGACGCTTACCAAAAAGACACCATGATTTGGTCATGGAATGGTAATTACCATCCTACGCGTCCGTTGACGTTGTCTGGACGGTATGCTGGTAAGTATACAGAATACGAAGCAGACAGCTTAACCAGCGATAACACGGCTCACGCTGTTTATGGCCGCGGTCTTTATGACATCAGTGAGCGCTGGGATATTGGTTTACAAGCAGGTACTTACTGGAATGATCAAGCAAATGACTTGGCTTATATGCTTGGTGCAGAAGTGGGTTATAGCCCAATGACCAATCTTTGGTTATCACTTGGTTATAACTTCATGGGCTTTGAAGATGAAGATATTGCTTATGACGACAGTACTCAGCAAGGTGCTTACTTTAGATTGCGCTTTAAGTTCGATGAAGATTTATTCAAACGTGAAGACCCACGTAAGAACCAACGTCTAAGCAGCAATTCTGCATTTTAATTGTTTGATACTAATGATACTGTCGTAAGTACATCTTTAAGACAGTATCATGATTGTCTTATGGCAAATTATTTTGTCATTCAATAAACAACTAAGTCAGCCCTAGTAATGGTAAATAATACCAACGTTTATTACCTTAACATAAGGTTTACACCATGTTTGATTCATCCATCAATGCAGCACCTTTCAAGCGCTCAATATGCGTTACACTATCAGCTTTATTTTCGTTAACCTTTATGCAGCCAGCTTTAGCTAAGAGTGAGACTGTCCAAGTAGCTAACTCAACTAGCATGGCTAAATACTGCCGTGATGATAGTCAGACTCAAGCACGCTCTTATAGATATCAAAGCGAACAACAGCGCCTGTTAAATTGTATTGTCACGCAGTTAAAACCCTATCAACAAAAAGACAAGACAGCCGCTCAACAGTATTTCGCATATAAAGCGCAAGCGTGGTTGAACTATGCTATTCATCAAGACAGTATGAATAGCCGCTCATCTGCTGGTCAAGTTGCGTTAGAAATGGCAGAGCCTATATTGCAAGCGCTAGATAATGACACGGTACAAGACTTGGGCCTGCATCAAGATATTCCGTCTACCTCTGCTCTAATGCGTCCTGATCTATGGGCAACTTTAAGCGCACTTAAAGATGGTGATGGCATAGCGTCAGCACCACGTGAGATGGCTTTTAGTGAAGTGGCTTTGATTTGGGCTGCGACCAATCAATGCGCGCGAGGCTGGCGCGAATCTGGCATGCATTTTCGCATGGCTGATCGCTGGCTTGAGCAGGCCCGCGAAGCTTACGTCAATGCCAATGACTCACAGACCAATGTAGCACTAGAGAAGTCAATAGTCAGTTACCATAAGCAGTACTCGCCTTTAGACGCGAGCGATGGTACTTGCCGTGGACAAGATTTGATATCTAATCGTTAAAAAACAGCTGTTTTATTAGAGATATTAATCTCTATTATTTCTAATCTTATGCTAAAAACTAGACGTAAAAAAGCCGACATATTTGTCGGCTTTTTTATTTTTAAAGTGAGCTCAATTAGCGGTTTTTACGTGGTAACTTTTCTGGTAGATAACAACGTAAATAAGCAATAAATGCTGTATTTGCTTCTTGGATATACTCTTCAGTAATACTCTGATGGCGGCGATATGACAAGGTGAATATGGCATTTACGATGCTATAAGCAATCAGCAATGTATCTTGGATATCATGGAAGTTTGGCATTTCATAACGCTCTGACAAACGCTTATAGACCAGATCAACGATTTGATGATCCATATCTTCACCAAAGCTGTCACCTTCAAAATCAGGTGTATTAGTGTCATAGATAAGCTTGGCTTTTGTCTCATCGTTATGGAATATCGTAATACAACGATCGATAAGCGCCGTTAAATACCCTTGCCATCTGTCATAGTTGCCAATATCGACCGTCTCTACCATCTCTAATATTTCAATCGCATTCAAAAAACGCAATGCTAAAAATATTGCTTCAATATTAGGGAAAAAATGGTAAGCAGACGCTCTTGGTATGCCCGCTTCTTCACACACAGCCGCTAACGTAATATCGTTAATAGCATGTGTTTCGCTCAATTTTTTGGCACCAGCCAATAGTTTTTGACGACGTGCACGGCCTTGCTGGCTAGTAAACTTAAACTTATTAGGTACAAGCTTTTTTGCCAATTCCGAATCTACCAACACATCTTCAATCTTTTCGTCTTTATTATCACTCATTGTGAATCTCTTAATGTTGCGCCCTATTTTATAAATATAATCTTCATTGAATAGTATTTATCCTCAAATCAAGGATAGTTGCCTGTTGGCTAAAATATAAAGCCTATATGGTCACTACTATATTCAATGCAGAGGCATCATAAACGCTTGTATAGCATCAAGCAAGGGACATGAATAGGTTAAAAACAATAATACGCTCAGCAATTTAATAGAGCTAACCGTCTAATTTTATAAAGTTAATCTTTGAGTTTTATTTTCGCCCTTATAATACCATGATCGGTCACTCTATCGTCATAGTCCCATTTCAAATGATCATTAAAATAATCGACTCGTTCAACATGACCAAGTAAAAACTTACTATCAGGCAAAAACTCTTCTGAGACAAATAACTGGTCGATAACTTCTGGCATACCTTGATATATATGGGTATAGGCAACATCTTTCATCCAGCCATATCGTGCCTGGATCCGAGCAGCATCAAAAAGTGCAACATCACGCATACTTTTATCGTAATTAACCTCCCCAGTTTCTGTCATCAACTGAGTAGTCACGCTACCTGTGACATCATTCATATCGCCCAATAGAATCAATGGTTCACGGGTATGTTGCAATCGCTCTATGATAGACATACGGATAGAGGCCGCTTCTGCCGCGCGCATACACAAACTACGAAGCTTGGCGCGAACTCGAATATTTGGATCGTCCATGTCTTCTAATAAATCACCGTTTTCGTCACGTAAGAAGAAAGCACGCTTGCTTTTTAGATGCGCTGTAATAATAGTAATGGGCTGTCCATACGCGTCAACACGTAATACTAATGGAGGACGGTTGAAGCGTTGATAAGGACCGATATCAGGTACATCAATAATGGCTTTTGGTGCTATATTTTCTAGCAAACTGGTTTCTAACTGCTCAAATCGGCTGATAATACCGACAGCAGGTGTATTCTGTGCACCCATGCCTTTGGTGTATATACTGGCGCTATCATTACTAGCAAGTGGAATGACCGCATGCTCGGGCTTGAAACCTAGTGAAACAGCCAGCGCTTCTAATGCATCACTATCCCACACCTCTTGTACTGCGATAATGTCAGCATGCGCTTTAGCCAATAAATCTGTAAGACCTCGCAGCTTATGATCATAAGCTTCATCGTCATAAGCGGGCGCATTTTCATAATAAGTTCGATTAGGGTTCGCAAAGTTCAGCAAGTTGGCCGTTGCGATATAAAACTGTTTACTACCTTCAGTGTTATTACTCATATATTCCCCATCGCTCTCATTATTATATTACATAATATTCACGTATGTGTATACGCTGCAAATTTTATGCCTAAAAAAACTCCCAAAGTTAAACTTTGGAAGTTTCAAAATAGCACAAATATTGATAAGTAGATTTACTAATAGAACTGGACATACAATTAATCTATTTTAAGTAATGGTATAGCAATCCTTGATACTAGCCAATTACTAATCCGCACGTTTACTAGGATATCTAACATACAGCTCCATGTACTACCTATCGTTTATTATGATACACGGTGCCATGCATCACGCGATGCTTTACGTGCTTCATTCCATTCCAAACGAGACTCACCCTTCACTTCGTGCCATGAGCGCTCTAAATCTGCTTCATGATCTTCAAAACGAGCATCTACTGGATAACGAGCACGGTTCGCATAACCGACTGCATATGCTGGATGTAAGTCACGGTCGAAATCGTATTCTTCTCTATGATAATCTGCATTTGCATACTCTGCACGCCAGTACGCTTCTTCGTGAGTTGGATCAATAGCTTCTGCTGCTGCATGACCTGCGCCGCCACCCACGATAGCACCAATAGCACCACCAATTAGCGTACCTAGCGGACCTGCCATTGTACCGATAGCTGCACCTGCTGCTGCACCGCCTACACCGCCAATACCTGTACCTACTGGATGCGAGCCTGGCTCACCGGTAATGATGTCTGCGTTTAAATCTTCTTTTGTCTCTTTTGACATATGTTTTACTTCACTGCGATCGATAGCATCATGGTTACTCATAGTATTGTCCTTAAATTATTTATTATTTATTGAATTATTTATCTGCTAAAAACTAGCGGTCTTACTAAATCCAATTGAAGTATAAAAATTTATAGGTAAAGACAGATAGGCCGATTTTGTAAACTGTGTCCGTATTGCGATTATCTTGCGTTACAGCCTGTATCTTTATCACACTTGTGTACGGCAGCCTCATACTTTGAGTAATTATAAATGTACGATCACAATAAATTTACTAAGTAAATCAATCTTATAACGGCATCAGGGACCTTTTGATAGCCTGTTGCCATTTAACAAGATGTCGCTCACGAGTATCAGTCGACATACTTGGTTCAAACACGCGATCTACCTGCCATGAAGCTTTCATGGTCGATTCGTCATATAGCCCAGTTTTCAGTCCTGCGAGGAGTGCTGCGCCCTTTGCCGTAATCTCTGTATCTCTAGGACGTAATACTGGAACACCTAACAAATCTGCTTGGAACTGCATGAGTAAATCATTATTTGCAGCGCCGCCATCTACTCTCAGCTCAGTCAAAGGATGAGGGCTGTCCTTTTGCATAGCGATAAGCACATCATAGGTTTGATAGGCAACGGCCTCCAATGCAGCGCGAGCAATATGTGCCTTAGTAGTACCGCGGCTCATACCAGTGATGCTAGCACTAATATCCGAACGCCAGTAAGGCGCGCCTAGTCCAGTAAATGCCGGTAATAGAACGACATCTTCGCTACTGTCTACTTGACGGGCTAGGTCCTCGACATCACTACTCTGCTGAATCATACCCAAATTATCACGCAGCCATTGAACGATAGCCCCCGCCATAAAGACACTGCCCTCTAGGGCATAAGTGACTTCCTTTTTAGGCGGTTGTAGCATGCGTTTGCCTGACTGTACGATTTGGTCAAATGACAAATTGTCTGGACGAATTGGTGACGTTTTACGTTGCCATGCGATGGTGGTTAGCAGCTTATGCTCACTCAATTTTGGCTGCTGGCCAATATTCATTAGCATAAAACAGCCTGTGCCATAAGTGTTTTTGGCCATGCCTGCATCAAGGCAACCTTGTCCAAAGAGCGCTGCTTGCTGATCACCCAATACTGCTTGAATGGGTATTTGCTTTGCAAACAGGCCTTTTTTGGTTTTGCCAAAATCACCGTCGGACGATAGTACTTTAGGTAATATATGCATAGGTATAGCAAAACGGTCACAGAGTGCCTCTGACCATGCTAGTTTATGGATATCAAATAACAATGTACGAGAAGCATTGGTCACATCGATGACATGCTCCCCGCCTGTGAGCTTATAAATCAGCCAACTATCAATCGTGCCGACCGCTATCTCACCTTTGCTGGCTCGTACACTAAGCTTCGGATTGTTTTCGAGTAACCAAGCAATCTTACTGGCACTAAAATATGGGTCTAAACGCAGGCCTGTAATACGCTGAACTTCATGTGCCATGTTGACGCTATCAACACCCGGATGCACAGGGTCATTCATACTATTGCTAGCACTTTCAGCAGCGAGCGTCTTACAGTAATTTGCGGTACGCCTGTCCTGCCAAATGATGGCAGGAGCCAGTGGCTTGCCAGTTTGCTTATCCCACATCACAATCGACTCTCGCTGATTGGTAATTGCGATACTGGTAACGTCAGTGGCAAGCAGCCCTGCCCGATTAATAACATCATGTGCACAGCTAATCTGAGTTTGCCAGATCTGCTGTGCATCTTGTTCAACGAACCCAGCTCTTGGTGTTTGCAGCGTCGTTGGCTGTTGTACCATTTTGATAGGACGCGCATGATCATCGTACAATATCGCTCGACTCGATGTGGTCCCTTGATCCAACGCTAAAATATACCCTGCCATGACACACCCTCTACTAATATTATTTATTCTACTTAATAGCCATTTAGTGACTATTCATTGACTGATTCTTATTAATTGCTACTTATTGAGCATTTTTTATTTGTTAATTACTGCCTAAATGCTTTCATAATGAGATTAAAAACAAAATCTAACTAAAAATAAATCGCTTGAATCTAAAATACCTTGTTGGCTATGTTGTTACTTATAAACAGATATTTAAGAATTAAATCAATCCTCTATCATACCGCTACTGGTCGCACAATAGAAAACGGCAAAATACTGAGTATTGACCCGTCACCATTGTGGCTCTACAGTGTACCTCTTATGACGAATGACCGCTTGTTAGCGCTTTTAATATAGACATATTTTTATATTAGAATATGAATGATTTATTTAAGCATCATTTTTTCGCTAGCTGGCAAATAGTCTATAATAGTTCAGCAACTTTATATCCTGAGCAATGAAACCTATCGGTACTGTTCCTTATTTTATAATACCTTACATTCTAATTAATGGCTTATGTGACTTATGAAATTCATTTTATCAGCGCTACCGACTGCTATGATGACAGTTGCAGTCATGAGCGTGCCTGTCATGACTTACGCGAGCACTGACGCTGACAGTATAGAAGCGTCAGATGATGTTACACCAGTGGCTGTGACACAAATCATAGATGCTGATAGTCCAACTGATAATGATAAACCAACTGTAGCGCCTTTTCATACAGTACCAAACCCTCAAAACGTTGAGTCGCAGGCACTGTCTACGCTTGTGGACCCTATTACACATAAAACAGTCGATAACAGCTACGCACTAGACGTCTCAAGCTTTTTGAGTTTAGAGCAAGCGCAGAAGCTGCTGGTACAAGTATCACCTAAAATCGCTGCCAATCAAGCAGCGATTGCCGCTAGCGAATACCAAACTGACGCGCTCAGAACTATCGACAATCCGCTCGTATTTGCTCGAGTATCTGCCAGTGCCTATCATTTAGATGAGGATATAGATTTATCTTCTCTCAGAAGCGGTATCGTCAACGAAGTAAACAATGGCGTAGATAACATAGTCCCTCCTACAGCAGACCTACCAGACTTTGGTGAGCTGGTCGGTGAGCGCATTCCCGACTCTTATAACTTCAAGCGCTCAGGCTCTACGTCGGGTGCAGGTCTTGGTGTCGTTTGGCCTATTTATACTGCTGGGCGTACAGACGCATTGACTGGCGCCTCGGATGCACGTACACAAGAAGCGATGGCTGATAGCGTACTGGATAAAAATGAGCTTTATAATACGTTAATTGAGCGTTATTTTAAGGCACAGCTAGCGATTATCGCTGCTTACTTACGAGAAGACGCTTATGATACATTACAGCAGACCGACCATATGGCCGAGCGTCTGTTTGAAGAAGGTTTTATCTCACGTGTCGATAGACTAGAAGCGCAGTCTGCGCTTGCGGATGCCAAGAGTGAATCCGTCAATGCGAATAATGACGCGCGCCTAGCCATGATTGCGCTACAGCGTCTACTACGTACCGACTACCGTATTAAACCGACCACGCCATTGTTTGTCTCTAGTCGCCCTCTACCAGATGTGAGTTATTTTCAGGACTTGGCACTAAACAACCATCCCGGACTGCAAAAAGTTGCAGCCAAGCGGGCACAGGCTCAGCAGTTACATGCGCTATCAGATACGGGCTACAAACCTACGGTATTACTATACGGTTATGGTCAGGTAGAGAAAGATCCAAGCTGGGTCGCTGGTATATCTGCCAGTTGGAAACTATGGGGCGGACTCGATAAAGCCGCATCGCTAGCATCCAGTAGTGCCAAAATACGTCAGGCCGATCTCTCTGAGATTGAAGTTAGTGACAATTTATTGCTACTGGTAGAAAAAAACTGGCACGATGTCAATAATGCTCAATCACGCTATCAAGCATTACAAAGTAATGTTGATTTGGCAGCAGAAGTATTACGACTACGTCGCTTAGGATTACAAGAAGGTGTAAATACTACCGTTGACGTGGTGCAGGCACAGACGCAATCGCTCAAAGCACGTACTGAACAAGCACAAGCTGCTAATGACTATGTACAGTCACTGGCTGCCCTTATGCAAAGCTGTGGTACGCCACTTGCTTTTAATGCTTATCTCAATGCCGCTGACATTCAATTGCCTACTTTATATACTGAGCAATGATTTGATGTGATAAGCCATAAGTCGTGCTGATAAATGCTTTGTATTACCATGAAGTCGACATCAAAAATACTATTACCAACCCTATTACGAACAGCTGCTTTTATGAAAGAATTGACCTCTAAATCGATAAAAAACTGGCTACAGACGTTACTAGAAACGTGGCGTATTGCCAATAATTCTAATGTTTGGGCGCATTGCGCAAGCGTAGGTTTCTTTGGATTCTTATCAATTTTTCCCGTGATGGCTGTGTTTGTCCTACTTTATGGTCTTGCGTTTTCTCCCGCCGAGATGCAAGAGCAAATCTCGCTTTTGAGTCAATTTATACCTGATACAGTATATGAAGTGCTCAACTCCCGTCTGAGCGAGTTGGTTTCTACAACTACGTCTGCCCTGACTTTCAGCCTGCTTATATCGTCCTTGCTCGCACTTTACGCTGGCTCTAAAGGTATCAAGTCTTTAATTATTCTTATTAACCTTGCGTTCCATATTACGCAAGAGCGTAGTTTTGTACAAAGCACGATTCGCGCAGTTGGTTTGACCTTTGCAGCAGTAGTCGTATTGATTATCGCGGTCTCCTCTATCGCGATTATTCCTTTGGGGGCGGCCTACTTCCCTTTCCCTCAAATAGCAAAGACAATTGCGCTTTGGAGCAGGTGGCCAATATTGACAGGTATCATATTCTTAAGCTTTTTGGGTCTTTATCGCCTAGCCCCAAATCGTGATGCTGTTGCCCTCAAAAAATTGATGCCGGGCGCTGCGTTAGCAACGGTTTTATGGATTATATTGTCCATCTTGTTTTCAATTTATGTGCAAAATTTTAATAATTATAGTGCTGAGTTTGGCGCGCTTTCAGCTGCTGTGGTCATTATGCTATGGCTCTATTATTCAGCATTTATCGTCGCCCTTGGTGCTATTTTTAATTCTGAAACCATAGACAACGCCAAGCCTTATGCGTTTCGAGTGTACTAGTAATAAACCCTTTATTTTCAACTTTGTTGCTTTAGGAATCTCATTGTCATGACAGAATTACCACGCGAATCAGACGACTCAAATAAATCAGCTGATGCAACCGAGTCAGTGACCTCTCAAGATACACAAAATTCAGTCGATCCTGTAGAAGACGTGTCTGATATTGAACCAGAGCAACCGACACCTACTTATAATCGTGACGCATCTAAAACTGACAAATCTGCACGTATGAAAAAAGGATTACTTGCACTATTCATACTGATTGTCCTTGGTACGATTGCGTACGGCTTATACAAAAGTAACGCGCATAGCGAGCCAGAAGTTATTACGCTGCAAGGACAAATGCAGATGCAGCAAACGTCTATCGCTGCAAAAGTACCAGGGCGTATTGCCCAAATTATGGTAACAGAGGGTGATAGGGTAACGGCAGGTCAGCAACTGGTTGAGATGGATTCGCCTGAGATTAATGCCAAGATTAATCAAGCACGTGCTGGTAAGCAAATCGCGCAAAGCCAATTAGACAAAGCAGAAAATGGTGCGCGCCCGCAAGAAATCGCCCAAGCAAAAGCCGCTTGGCAAGCCAATAAAGCGGCGTCTGACTTGGCAGAAAACACCTATCAGCGTGTCAATCGCCTTTACGAAGAAGGACTGATGGCGCGACAAAAGCGCGATGAGGCTTATGCGCAATATCTTGCCACTCAAGACCAAACCGAAGCAGCCCGCTTGCAGTATGATCTGGCGCTAGAAGGCGCACGTACTGAAGATAAGTCAGCGGCCACTGCACAAGTCGCACAGGTCGATGCAAAACTCGATGAAGCACTAGTAGCAAAAGAGGAAGCGAACCTAAGAAGTCCTATCGCTGGTATCGTCGATAATGTCATCGTGAGTGCTGGAGAAGTCATCGGTCAAGGGGTTCCGCTTTTGACGTTGGTGGATACCAATGACCAATGGGTAGTACTTAACGTCACTGAGTCTTATTTAAATCAATTTGCTATTGGTCAGACATTTACCGGTACTATCCCAGCGCTGTCATCAGCGGATAAGCCTTATACAAAACAGTTTACCGTCTATGCGACATCGACCTTATCAGACTTTGCCACTTGGCGTCCGACCAACAACGATGATGGTTTTGATGTGCGTACTTTTGAGGTGAAAGCACGACCATCTAAGCCCGATGCCCGTATCCGCTCAGGTATGAGCGTGGTCGTACGTATCAACCCTACTCCTGTCAATCAGAACCAAGAGTAAGCCATGCACTTGACTAAGTTAAGTGAGGCTTTTTTACGCAGTGCAGCCTATGAGCGCCGTTTTTTGGCAAAAAATCATTGGGACTTTAGCATGGTGGTATGGATACCACTGGCAACGGTGCTGCTAATATGGTGGATATTTTCACAGACTCAAATTACCGATTTGCCTATCGGAGTCATCGATCAAGACAACAGCGCTGTTGCCAATACTGCCGTCCGTTACTTAGAGGCCAGTCCTACTTTGACGGTCAGACAGCTGTATTACTCCCAAGCGGATGCAGAGGCTGCGATTTTACAGCGCGATATTTACGCTGTTGTCATTATCCCAGAGGACTTTTCTCGTAATATATTATCGAGCCAGCCTGCTCCGTTGACTCTACAAGTTAATGCACAGTACGGTACGCACTCTGGTATTATTCAGGCAGGTGTCCAAGCGGTCGCTAGTACATTATCCGCAGGTGTAGAGATCAAACGTTTGGTCAAACAAGGCGTAGCGCCATCACAAGCGATGACGGCTTACGCACCTATCAGTGTGCAGCGTATTAGCTTATTCAATGCTGCGACCAATTATCAGCAGTTTTTGGCTTCGACCGTCATACCTGCCTTATTACATATATTGGCAATGGTCATTGGCGCAACCACGATTGGCCGCGAGTTACGTGATAAGAATATCGGTCGCTGGTACCGTTTTATTGATACAGGAAAGCCTCATTTAACGTTATCCAGAGCTACAAAAACGTCATCTTCGCTATCAACCAAACAAGATAGCAGCGATAACAAAACATCATCTTCAAGCGCAAACGTGCCCAAATCGGTCAGCCTATCAGTGTTGATATTTGGTTTATTGGGTAAATACTTTTGGCCAATACTGGCATATAGCTTGTGGTCAGCGTTGATATTGTGGCTGGCAACGTCCAATCAGAATATCAACATCATGTCTCTTATGGCAGTTTATGCTGGGTTTTTGTGCCTAATGATATTGTCGTTTTGGCTAGGTGCTATTTTTACTTTGAATTCTTTTTCATTACGTATGGGTCTATCGACCACCGGATTTATTTCAGCGCCTTCTTACGCCTTTGCTGGTGTTACTTTTCCTTATATTGCGATTAGTGATAGTGCGCAATATTGGTCAAATGCTCTGCCGCTAACGCATTACCTAAAGCTTCATATTGCACAGTTACAAATGCAAGCACCGATCGCCATCTCGCTACCTATCGTCTATGGCCTTATGTTTGCGGTCATAATAGCGCTAGTACTTGCGGCACTATTAACCAAACGCGCATTGGCGCATCCTGAACGTTGGGGAGCACGCTAATGTCTGCACAATCAAATAATACACACTCAAAAGCTACATCAACCGACACTCCGGCTTCACAAAGCTTTTGGAGCAGCTTTACTCAAACTCTCAAAGACGTCTTTGGCGACAAAGGCGTACTTTTGATGTTGATTATTGCCCCTATCATCTATGGGTTTTTCTATCCTTGGCCTTACTCGTCTGAGGTAGTCAATCATGTGCCAGTAGGTATCATTGATCATGACAATAGTAACTTATCGCGTACTCTCGTTCGCTATGCGAGTGCTAGCCCATACCTAGATACTGAACGATTTATCAATGAGCAGGCTGCCAAAGAAGCCATATGGTCAGATCAAATTGCAGGCTATATGGTGATTCCAGCTGGTCTTGAAGAACAAGTTCAGTCCGGAGAGCAAGCACACGTCAGTGTACTGGGTAATGGCGGTTATTTTATTTTAAATAAAAACGTCCAATTGGGATTCTCTCAAGCAGTAGGTACGGTATCGGCAGGCATCAAGGTAAAGAAAAGCATTGCGAAAGGCGCTTATACATCTACCGCAGCACAGAACACGCAAGCTGTACCGCTACGGATTATGCCACTGTATAACCAAACCGAGGGCTATGGTGCTTATGTCGTACCAGCTGTCTCTGTTATTATTTTACAGCAGACACTTTTAATGGCGACTGCGATGCTGATTGGCACATGGTATGAGCAGCGCCGTCACAGTACGAGTGTACGTGGCTGGTTGGGACGTATTGGGGCTTTGAGCTCACTTAGCTTTATCGTTGGCTGCTTTTATTATGGTTGGGCGTTTGAGCTACATCATTATCCACGCGGACAAAACATGCTTGGTACGCTGCTATTTTTGGCACTATTTTGTCCGACAGTCGCAACGCTCGGCTGCGTGCTCGGATTATGGTTCCGGCAGCGTGAGCGCAGTATGCAGATATTAATTTTCATCTCCTTACCGATATTCTTCTTAAGCGGCTACCCTTGGCCAGCAGACCAATTGCCTCAAGTATTACAAGTAATACGTTGGCTGGTACCGACCACGCCTGCAATCAATACCTCTGTACAGCTTAATCAAATGGGTGCCAGTGTCTCTCAAGTCGCTATAGGATTTTATGCGTTGGCTGGCTTATGGTTGCTCTATTTTGTTTTATTGCTATTTGTACGCAAGCGTATTCCACAGCGAAAAGCCTACTTATAAATTTTCAAATTAATGAAATCTATAAGCATAAAAAAAGCGCCTGCTAATAATAGTAGGCGCTCTTTTTATTTATACGATATAAATAGCGGTGGTTTAAAACACTCGGTTCAAACCATTCAATGCTGCCACACGATACGCTTCTGCCATCGTTGGATAGTTGAAAGTCGTATTTACAAAGTATTCAAGCGTGTTGTTGCTCTTACACTTCATCACTGCTTGACCGATATGAATAATTTCTGAAGCATGGTTGCCGTAGCAATGGATGCCTAGAATTTCTAGCGTATCACGATGGAACAATATCTTTAATACGCCCGAACGTTCACCGATGATTTGAGCACGTGCCAGATGTTTAAAGAACGCCTGACCCACTTCATACGGAACTTTTTCATCCGTGAGCTCTTGCTCTGTCTTACCAATACAAGAGATTTCAGGAATCGTATAAATACCAGTCGGTACACTAGATACTGGCTCAGCATCACTATCACCAACCATAAAAGCAGCGGCACAGCGACCTTGGTCATAGGCAGCAGAAGCTAGTGACGGCCAACCGATTACGTCACCAGCAGCATAGATATTGTCGACGTCCGTACAGTAAGTGTCATCTACTTTTAACTGACCACGGCCATTTGCTTTTAGCCCAATGGCTTCTAAATTCAGGCCTTCGGTGTTACCTGAGCGACCATTTGACCAAAGAATGGCATCAGATTTGATGCGCTTGCCGCTCTTTAGGTGCAAGACTACATAATCATCATGAGTCTCAAGATGATCAATCTCTTCGTTACTACGGATAAGCACACCGAACTGTCTAAAGTCATGCGCGATGGCATCACTGATTTCGCTGTCTAAGTAGTTGAGCAACTGATCTTGGTTATTGATCAAATCAACTTTGTAGCCAAGACCAGTAAAGATAGACGCGTACTCACAACCAATCACCCCTGCACCATAAATGATGATTTTTTTGACCACATAATCCATTTGCAAGATTTTGTCAGAGTCAAATACACGTGGATGGTTAAAGTCTAAAATCTCAGGACGGTAAGGACGACTACCGACAGTAATGATGGCTTTATTGAAAGTGATGGTTTCGTACACATTTTCATCGACTTCAATACGTAGCGTATGTGCGTCAATAAAACTTGCCCAACCTTGAATGACTTCAATACGGTTGCGCTCATAAAAACGTGTGTGGGTACTGACTTGACGACGGATAACTTGACGCGCTTTGGCCAATACTTCATTTAGCGGTACTTGTTTATATTCCATCGCCTTGGTAAACATTGGATCGCGGCGGAAGTTAATCAAGTTGAATACAGATTGGCGCAGTGCTTTACTTGGAATCGTACCGACGTGAGTAGAGTTACCCCCTACTTGATCACGTGGATCGACGACGACAACTCTTTTACCAGATTTAGTCAGCTTCATAGCAGCGGCTTCACCAGCAGGCCCCGCCCCTAAAACAACGGCATCATATTCATACTCATGGTCGTCACTTTTTAGACGACGAGAGTCTTTGGTAAAGCCAGACTTAATATCGATTCGTGTGTCATCGAGCGGATTCACTAAGTCAGGATGATGCATGACATCATCTGTCACTTGCTCGTGAGTCTGCTCTATCTTTTCTTTTTTGTTCTTACCTTCGGTATGTTCAGGGCTTGGCACGTGTCCGCTAGATTTATTTGATACTTCGGTATGAATATCTTTACCAGTATCATTGGTCTCGTCACTTGCACTTTTACTTACCATGATGTCCTCTTTATATTTATTTATCGAGTAAATGTTTGAGATATAAATGAATCAATATGTAGATGAGTTAGTATCATGTAGATAAATGAATATCGCCCTACTAAGGCATGCCCACCATACGTTGTGACAGTATGTTTTGCAATGTCCAATGACCAGTAGCGCTCTGTTGCCCTTCATCAATCTGCGGGCGGGCACTAATGATGTACTCTGTACCAAGGGCTGGTTTGAAATCGTCGATCCAGTCATAAGGAATCTGGAATACGCTACCGTCTTTAGACTTAGCAAGTAGGCACTGCATTGGCAGTTCTGAGGCACAGGCCACACGGTTTGGCATGACGGTCAGTGTCTGTGCTTCACCCAATACGATACTTGGAATATAGCGCGGCTCAGGTACTGGATCCTTTGCAAATGGTGATGTTTGACAAGCACTCAGTAAAGTCGCTGCACTGATTAAACCTGCCATCAACAACGATGGCTTTATAGATTGATAGGCTGAAATCATAATATTCTCTATATGATAATTATCTAGGATGAAATGATGTATGTTTATTAGTGTTTTTTGCGCATTTATTAAAGCTGCATGAACACTTATTGATACCGATTGAACAGATACTGTTTAAGCTGACATTCATTATCCAATACGGCGTTTGAGACCTGTCATCTGCAAAATACGTGTGGCAATTTCCTCAACAGACATCTCTGATACATCTAAGCTTGGGATACCATGCGTGATATAGATACCCTGAATCGCGCGCTGCTCTTGCTGGCATTGCTGATAGCTAGAATAACGACTGCCTGCACGGCGCTCTTGACGGATTTTTACTAAGCGATCAGTATCGATGAGCAAACCAAACAGCTTGTCTTTATGCTCACGCAATGCTTTCGGCAACTGATTGTCGTACAAATCATCTTCAGTTAAAGGATAGTTAGCCGCTCGAATACCGAATTGTAATGCTAAATATAAAGAAGTCGGCGTCTTACCAGAGCGCGACACACCCACCAAAATAATATCGGCTGCATTATAGTGACGAGTACGCGCACCATCGTCATTGTCTAACGCAAAATGCACTGCATCGATACGCTCTTTATAAGTTTCAGAATCGACATCATCATGTGCATGCCCTGAATGACCATCTGGCTCTACGCCAGTCTCTTCTGCAACACGGCCAATCAAACCTTCATACATATCTAAGTTACAGCTATGTGCCGAGTTGATCTTTTCACGAATCTCAGGATTAACGATCGTATCGAAAACCAATGGCAACGATCCATCGCGCTGATACGCCAGATTGATTTGTTCAACCGCATCTTCCGCACGCTCTAAACTATCGACGTATGGCAATACTCTTGTTTCAAAGGGAACTGAGGCAAACTGACTCAAAATAGCGCGTCCAAGTGTCTCAGCCGTAATCGCTGTGCCATCTGAGATAAAAAACGCCGTTCTAATCGCCTGTGAGCTGTCCAAGTTTAGCGCATGGCGATTTTGGATAGTGGACTTAACTTGTTCAGATGGATTGCTTGAGTACATATCGTTGACACCTCGGTTGAAAACTCAATAATGACCTTCATTTAGTTTTTGGTATAGATCTTAGTAATAATTCAGACTTGGTAAATGTTTAGCAGTTATTGACTATTAATAGCATTACTTTGACTATCATTAATAGTGTGGCTTTTACTTAGATTTTTACAGTTACCTTTATAACTCGTATAACTAAGTTTTATAACTGACTTCTTAAAACGAGCCTTTTTCAGTACCTATACTGCACATTTACCATGCAATGTGCATCAACTATCTATGCGCTACATTATACGCATATTAGCCTCTTAATAGAAATCAATGTTACAGGCGTACACTTAGCACCAACATTGTTTTTCATCTTGTCGTAATAGCCAATCCACCTCTCATTAAGACGTTTTTTATGGTGTCTCCAATATATGAACATAAGATTGAAACATAAATGATGGAAATTCTCTAAATATGGCTTATTGGAATACGTCTATTTTATGCAGTAATTGGCTTTTATAAGCGCATAACATCGTCACTAGCAATGAGTTTTTTCATCTGAGTAAATACGAAACTTGATTAGACTGGCCGTAATTTATGTAGCAAACCCCACAATTTGTATATTTTTAACAAGTTTTTTGGTAAAACCCCTCGAATTCCTCCTAATATGGCGGTATAATTCACCGTTATAATCTTTACTAAATAACCTTATTTTCTGGAGTTATCATGGCAGCGCAATCTACAGCACTTGTAATCAATCTTGATCAGCTAGGAAAAGACGACATCGAAATGGTTGGTGGCAAGAATGCCTCACTTGGCGAGATGATCAGCCATCTTTCTGATTTAGGCGTTAGTGTTCCAGGCGGCTTTGCCACCACTTCAAACGCGTTCAATCGCTTTTTGACAGAAACAGGTTTACTAGAAAAAATCAACAACGAGCTAAACACATTGGATGTCAATGATGTTAATAAGCTTGCGGCGACTGGTAAAAAGATCCGTACTTGGATTATTGAGCAAGAATTGCCAAAAGATCTTGAGCAAGAAGTACGTCAAGCGTTCGAAACCATGAGCGGCGGCGAAGACATCGCTGTTGCGGTACGTTCTTCTGCGACTGCTGAAGATTTGCCAGATGCGTCATTTGCTGGTCAACAAGAAACCTTCTTGAACATTCGCGGTATTGATAACGTCCTAATTGCTATTAAAGAAGTATTTGCCTCGCTATATAACGACCGTGCAATCTCTTACCGTGTACACAAAGGTTTTGAGCACGAAGGCGTGGCATTGTCTGCTGCCGTACAGCGTATGGTACGTTCAGAGACTGGTGCTGCTGGTGTTATGTTCACGCTTGATACCGAAAGCGGTTTTGATCAAGTCGTGTTCATCACGTCAAGCTATGGCCTAGGTGAAATGGTTGTACAGGGCGCGGTTAACCCAGATGAATTCTACATCTCAAAACGTCTGCTGGCCGATGGTAAGCCTTCTGTTATCCGTCGTAACCTAGGCAGCAAGCACAAGAAAATGGTTTATGGTGATGAAGGCAGCACCGCTAAATCAGTGAAAACGGTCGATGTTGAAAAACAAGATCGCATGCAGTTCTCTTTATCTACTGAAGAGCTAACCTCACTTGCCAAGCAAGCGGTAACGATCGAACAGCATTATGGCCAAGCGATGGACATCGAGTGGGCAAAAGATGGCGATACTAACGAAATCTTTATCGTTCAAGCACGTCCTGAGACTGTGAAGAGCCGTCAAGACAGCAACGTGATGGAACGTTATGTCATCGACACGACTGGCGCAAAAGTATTGTGTGAAGGTCGTTCAATCGGTCAACGTATCGGTTCAGGTAAAGTGCGTATCGTTAGCAACCTAAACGAGATGGACAAAGTAGAAGAAGGCGACGTACTCGTATCAGACATGACTGATCCGGATTGGGAACCAGTTATGAAGCGCGCTTCTGCTATCATCACCAACCGTGGTGGTCGTACCTGTCACGCTGCTATTATCGCGCGTGAGCTAGGGGTGCCAGCTATCGTTGGTTGTGGTAACGCCACTGAGCTATTGGTTGATGGTCAAGACGTAACTGCTTCTTGTGCTGAAGGTGACACTGGTTTCATTTATGAAAGCCAGATTGATTTTGAAGTACAGACTAACTCTGTTGAATCTATGCCAGAGCTAGCATTCAAAGTGATGATGAACGTTGGTAACCCAGATCGCGCATTCTCATTCACCCAAATGCCAAACGAAGGTATCGGTCTTGCACGTCTAGAGTTCATCATCAACCGTATGATTGGTGTGCATCCAAAAGCCTTGCTAAACATGAACAGCTTGCCACGTGAAATTTCACAAGCGATCCAAGAGCGTATCGCAGGCTATGCATCACCTGTTGACTTCTATGTTGATAAATTGGTCGAAGGTATCTCAACGCTAGCTGTTGCCTTTATGGATCAGCCTGTTATCGTTCGTATGTCAGATTTCAAATCAAACGAATACGCTAACCTGCTTGGTGGTAAGTTATACGAGCCATCAGAAGAGAACCCAATGCTTGGTTTCCGCGGTGCTAGCCGTTATGTGTCTGATAACTTCCGTGACTGTTTTGAGCTTGAGTGTAAAGCACTAAAACGTGTACGTGATGACATGGGCTTGACCAACGTTGAGATCATGATTCCATTCGTACGTACTGTTGGCGAAGCCAAAGAAGTCATCGAGTTACTTGAGAAAAATGGTCTAAAACGTGGCGAAAATGGTCTACGCGTCATCATGATGTGTGAGCTACCAACCAACGCCCTATTGGCAGAAGAGTTCCTAGAGTACTTTGATGGTTTCTCAATCGGTTCTAACGATTTGACTCAGTTAACGCTTGGTCTTGACCGTGACTCAGGTATCGTCTCACATCTATTTGATGAGCGTGATCCTGCTGTTAAGAAGCTATTGTCTATGGCTATCGAAGCTTGCCGTAAGCAAAACAAATACGTCGGCATCTGTGGTCAAGGTCCATCAGACCATCCAGATCTAGCGTTTTGGTTAATGGAGCAAGGTATCAGCTCAGTGTCATTGAACCCTGACTCAGTACTAGATACTTGGTTCTTCTTAGCTGGTGAAGAAGCAAAGTAAACCGCTACCTTTAGCCACAGCGGTCATTCACACAGTCATTAAAGATACCACTATTAGGGTCTATTTGATTTTTTCAAATAGACCCTAATATAATGTCCTAAGACATGACTAACTATGCAGGCAATTATGCAGATTTTCCTTGCTCGAAATAACGTACAAGCTGGCCCATATCAGTTGGAGCAGCTGAATATTATGCTGGCATCTGGTGAAGTATTGCTTGATGATTTGATGTGGCATGAAGGCTTAGCTCAGTGGCAGCGCGTAGGTGATCTTACCAATAACCAAACGGTGTATCGCCCGACCAGTGCTAACACGCCTGAAGTAAACGACTCTATCATCAATAACGTGACCGTCTTCCCTGAAGATACCAATAAAGCGAAAAATGATAAGTCAGTATCGTTAGACAGACTATATGGCAAGCCTGAACGTCCTAAAAACGTGAAAGCCGACATGACGACCAATCGTCATCAAACGCCGCACAACAATGTCTCACTGAATAAGTCTACTCTCAAAAAAGCTGTTGCAGACAATGATAAAGTCGTCGGCAACGTGGTACTTGCGCCAATTATGTCACGCGTATTGGCAACCGCGCTTGATTGGCTGCTACTAATAATGGCGTTTCTTCCATTAATGCTAGCTATGAGAAAGTTGGGAGACATGCCCACAGACTTACAGAATATGGAAGCAGTAATTAAATATTCTTTGAGTCTTTCTGAAAGTATTCCGCAAGCGACACAATTAATATCCAATGCGATGGTTTTCGGCCTTATCGCTTTGCAATTACTTTTTATTATCTTGCGGGGCCAATCGTTAGGCAAACTAATTACGGGAATTCGTGTTGTAGATCAAACCACCCATCATTTACCTTCTTTTCTTAGATTGGTTGTGATACGTACTCTTTTTCTAGCACTACTTTATATCCCCCTTTCTACTTCATTTATAGTACTGATACCTTTAGCCATTCATTACTATATGGCATCTAAAAGCCCTGAAAATATTGGTTGGCATGACAAACTTGCCAAAACCTTAGTGGTCAAAGCAGACAGTAGCCAACTGGTAAAGAAGTCAAAATCTGAATAACAGTATTTTGGTTTGGTTATTGGTTTTATAGCTCGTTATAATTAAAAAAGCTGCGTACTATCGCGGCTTTTTTATTTAGCAAAGCTTATTTAGCCTCTTTTTATATTTTATTGGCAGTAGCTTGGTGATTAACCTTTGTGTTAGTTGCCGAGTACTGTTATAATACGGCGCTTTATAAACTAAGCTTATTCTTGATTGTTTTTTATAAAATATGACTAGAATTGGGCTTACCTTATAAATCTCCTTGCTATTAACATAGGGTTAATAGCTACTAATCCGTAAGGAGTCATAATGCGACATTACGAACTGGTGTTACTTGTACACCCAGACCAAAGCGACCAAGTGGTCGGCATGGTTGAGCGCTATATCAAGTTAGTTCAAGACAACAACGGTGTTATCCATCGTCTAGAGGATTGGGGCCGTCGTCAACTGGCTTATCCAATCAACAAGATTCACAAAGCTCATTACGTTCTTTTCAACATTGAAACTGACGGTGAAACTTTAGCTGAACTTGAAGAATTATTCCGTTATAACGACGCGATCATTCGTAGTCTAGTTATGCGCCGTGACGAAGCTGTCACTGAAGAGTCGCAGTTAGCCAAGAATGCCGATGAAAAACGCGCACGCAAAGCAACTACTCGTCGTCCAGACAATCGTGAAAACGATAATGACGACAACGACAACAGTGAAGACTAATTAAAGGAGAATACTCATGGCACGTTTCTATCGCCGTCGCAAATTCTGCCGTTTCACTGCTGAAGGCATCACTCACATCGACTATAAAGATGTTGAATTGCTAAAACAGTACATTAGTGATAATGGTAAAATCGTACCAAGCCGTATTACTGGTACATCTACTAAATATCAGCGTCAATTAGCGACTGCTATTAAGCAAGCTCGTTACTTATCGCTACTTCCATACACTGATAACCATCAAGGTTAACCGCTAACTAGGAATGACTCATGCAAATTATTTTGTTACAGCGTATCGTCAACCTTGGTAAACTCGGTGAAACTGTCGATGTAAAACCAGGTTACGGACGTAACTTTCTTATCCCTCAGGGCAAAGCGCTACCTGCTACTAAAGCTAACATTGAAAAGTTCGAAGCACGTCGTGCTGAGCTTGAAGCTGAAGAAGCAAAAGAGATCGCTGTTGCTCAAGAGCGTGCTGATGCACTAACTGACGTTAATGTTATCATGCGTGCTAAATCAGGTGACGAAGGCAAGCTATTCGGCTCTATCGGTACTCGCGATATCGCTGAAGCATTGACTAACTCAGGTCTAGAAGTAGACCGTGCTGAAATCAAGCTACCTGAAGGCACTCTACGTCAAGTTGGCGAATACAATGTTGATATTCAGCTACACCATGACGTTACTGCTAGCATCTTAGTTACTATTCTTTCTGAAGATGGTAACAACGAAGAAGCTGCTGAAGAAGACTATTCTGAAGAGTAATCTTCTATATAGTTAGACTCAGTCTGTAAAAAGCCAGCAACTTAGGTTGCTGGCTTTTTTACGTGCGTCATTTTTGACATTAGAGTTTATGTATTTAGATTATTTATATCACTAACTTGCACCCCTTTATCTTAATAAATGTGGATTTTATATATTCCTAAACAGCTTAGGGTTCTCAAAAAATCTATTGCTATGATAGCGGTGTTATCTATGCAATGTTGTAGTAACTAAATGCAACAACTACCTTAAAAACGCTATACCAAACAACAAGATACTGCCTATATAATCATCTTTATTACTATTAGCAGAATTGATAATCTACTGCTATCTAATGTACTAATAGGGCGCAAGAACATGAAAGAAAATAATAACATCCATACCAATGACAAGCTTATCTGTACCCAAGGTAATGCATACTACTCCGAAGGAGAGGTGTATACAGTTGGCAGAATAGTCAATGACAAATACTTTCAGCTACTAACCAGTGGTAACGACGATCATTGGTATGCTACGTTGGACGATCAAGGTATTTATGTCAGCTTTGATACTGCAACTGCTACCAATAACAAAGCTTTTTTTGATAAGATTGCCTAACTATAAATAACGGTACTTCTTAGAATACCTATCCTAAAAATAATTATTACTCAGGTAGGTAAATATTGTTTAGACAAAAACTGGTCATTATAAATGGCCAGTTTTTTTTGGTTTGAAGTATTAGCAATTGCTAGTTATAAAAGTATTTCCACACACCTCTTCGACGTTTTATTACTAACTTCTCTCATTTCAAAATTAAGTATCTCTCGATTTTTTGTCAACAGCGCCAACTATTTAACGAATCTATTTCCTAGCGGCGTCTATTTGCTATAAAGTATGCCCCTTTAAAATTTCGTATCGTTAGTGATGCAGATAGTTGGTTCGATATCGTTTAAATGTAGACATGGTAAAAGCGCTTGAAAGCACTACGCAAAGTAGACTTAGCAAGCTATATACCGTGTTTAATCTCGATATAATTGGCTATATTGGCATTGGTAATCAATTAAGATATAAACCATATTGAGACAGTGATGATTGTATTTTGGCTTGTACTGACCATTCTTTTTATTATTTTCGCTACCGCAAAATTGAAGTGGCATCCTTTTTTAGTGTTGATATTGTCCGCTTTCTTGGTTGCACTTTTTTACCAAGTACCGCTTAATACTGTCGCTAATACGATCTCTGATGGTTTCGGCGGTATCTTAGGTTATATCGGTCTAGTGATTGTATTCGGTACCATTATCGGCTTAATCCTTGAAAAAACGGGGGCTGCTATCGTGATGGCAGAAACCGTTATCAAAGTGTTGGGGCCACGCTTCCCTACTCTGACCATGTCTATAGTCGGTGCAGTCGTGTCAGTACCTGTATTCTGTGACTCAGGCTACATCATCTTAAACTCTTTAAAAGAGTCTTTGGCTGAGCGTCTACATGTATCAAGTGTCGCAATGAGCATTGCCTTGGCAACTGGACTATACGCTACCCATACCTTTGTACCGCCCACGCCAGGCCCAATCGCAGCGGCAGGTAACTTAGGTCTAGAGTCAAACTTGGGTTTGGTCATCATGGTCGGTGTGGTCGTGACAGCAGTTGCGGTACTGGCTGGCTGGCTGGTGGTCTAATCGCTTCCTTAACGCCACTCCTGACAATATCAATGCGGCAGACGCTCCAGCAGCAATGCCTGAAGGAATGAAAACTCGTGATGATTACAGCCATTTGCCTTCAGCAACAATGGCGTTTTTACCGATTATCGTGCCTATCGTATTGATTTGCTTATCCTCTGTTGCCAACTTCCCAAGCGCACCGTTTGGTAGTGGCACGTTGACAGATATTTTGGTATTTATTGGTAATCCCCTAACGGCATTACTCATTGGTCTGTTTTTATCATTCTTACTTATTAATACCGAGCAAAAAACACAGCAGATCAGCGATAGCATCTCTCAAGGCTTAGTAGTAGCAGCCCCTATCCTATTGATCACTGGTGCTGGTGGTGCGTTTGGTGCCATGCTAAAAGTGACACCAATCGGAGACTATTTAGGTACTACATTGTCTGCATTAGGTCTTGGTATCTTTATGCCATTTATCGTCTCTGCTGCGTTAAAGACTGCGCAAGGCTCGACCACAGTTGCTCTGGTCACCACCTCTGCGATGGTTGCACCGTTATTGGACCAAATTGGTCTAGACAGTGAGCTGGGTCGCGTATTTTGTGTGATGGCAATCGGTGCCGGTGCCATGACCATTTCACACGCCAATGACAGCTTCTTTTGGATTGTCAGTCAGTTTAGCCGTATGAGTGTGTCACAAGCATACAAAGCCCATTCAATGGCGACTGGTATTCAAGGCGTGACCAGTATTGTGTTTATCTGGCTGTTGACCTTAGTATTTATTTAACAGTGTTCATTTAATGCATTTGCTGAAATACCCAAAAAGACGTTCAAAAATACCCAGAGAGACCTTCATGAAGATTTTAATCGCCCCCGACTCGTTCAAAGAAAGCTTAGAAGCACTGGATGTTTGCCGCGCTATCCAATCTGGTTTTAGTCAGGTATTTCCTGATGCTGACTATACGCTATTGCCGATGGCTGATGGCGGCGAAGGCACCTCGGCGGTATTATCTTATGTATTGGGCGGTCGTTGGAAAGACGTTAGAGTACATGATCCTTTAATGCGACCGATCACGGCTAAATATTTGCTATTACCAGATAATACTGCCGTTATCGAAATTGCTCAAGCTTGCGGATTACATTTGTTAAAGGCGACAGAACGCAATCCTGTTACTACCAGTAGTTATGGTGTCGGTGAGCTGATTACTGATGCTTTAGACGAAGGCGCTAAGCGTATCATCATTGGTCTGGGTGGTAGCGGAACCAATGACGCAGGGCTTGGCATGCTCATGGCACTGGGTATAACATTTCATGATGTCAATGACAGCTTGCTCACTCATGGTGGTGGCGCACTTGCCCAGCTGCATAGGATTGATAATCGTCATCTTAATGCAAGGGTTCTCGATACGGTATTTGAGGTCGCTTGTGATGTGACCAACCCACTATGCGGACTATTGGGCGCGAGTGCCGTGTTCGGGCCGCAAAAAGGCGCTTATCCAGAGCAAGTCAACGAACTGGACAAGGCACTCAGTCACTTTGCGGCTGTATGCGACCAGCAAGGCTATGATGAGTGTCAAAATGTCGAAGGCGCAGGAGTCGCTGGTGGTCTTGGCTATGCGATGATGACGTTTTTTAACGCGCAGTTAAAATCAGGGTTTAATACCGTCGCCGAAGTGGCTCATTTGTCAGAGCATATCGCTGAGGCTGATCTGGTCATCACAGGTGAAGGCAAACTAGATGTGCAGACTGCCATGGGTAAAGTGGCAGGCGGTATCAGTCATATCGCTACAGCCAATAATACGCCTGTCATCGCCATCTGCGGTAGTGTAGACGGTCTAAAACCTGCGCAAACCAGCCAGTTCGATGTCATTATGCCAAGTATTCAAAAGATAGATACTCTCGATAATGTGCTGAGTCAGGCTTATGACAATATCGAAACGACAGCAGCCAACGTTGCGGCAGCCATCAAGTTAGGTCAATCAATGGCATAATGCAGATTTATAATTTATAGTCAGCGTATGTATCCATTGATACTATATTGACCTTGCTCTATTTCTATAGCCACTTCTTTACTTCATCAATGACAGTATGCATTCTATTAGAGAGTGCCTGCTGTCGTCTTATGGCAAGATATAGCGTCTCGCTAACGGCAACGGGCAGATAGTGACTGTGAATAAGCTCAGGCTTTGGATAAGCAGCCACTGCGTGTGCAGGTAGCACGGTAAAGCCGATTCCTCTACTGACGGGCTCTAAAATCAGACCTATCTGATTAGAAAAGCCTTTTTTCTTAAAGTCATTGATATGTTGAAATTGCTCATAGTTAGCAGTCAGTAGCATGCCTGCATGATGTGAACCATCTGGATGATCAATAAATCCAAGCTGGGTGAGCTGCTCCCAACTTGGCTCTACTGTAGCCGCAGGTGTCACCAGTATCAATGCTTCTTGAGCCACTGGCTTACAACTCACTGTCTCATCCCCTGAGATATCTGTCATAAAGCCGATATCAATCTCGTGATTTGCCAGTGCTCGTTCGATATCAGCATTGGGTGCAAAGCGATAATCAATCACTAGATTTGGATGCTGTTGCTGCAATGTCAACAGCTGCGGATACAGCTTAAGCCCCACACTACCCGGTGACATCAGTCGCACCAGTCCTTCATAAGGTGGATCCTCACCGATTCGCTGTTCTAAATTTGATAATCGCTGCAGTATCTCGCCTGCTTCTTTATACAGCTGCTCACCTGCATTGGTCAATGAGAACTGCTTTCCTTGTCGAATCAGCAAGTCAATCTCTAGCTGCTCCTCTAGCTTACTTATGTGTTGGCTGACACCAGACTGCGTCATATATAGACGTTCAGCCGTACGAGTAAAGTGCCCAACTTCAGCAAGCGTGCAAAAGGTGCGTAACCATGTGATATTTATCATTACTTTTCATAATTATTTATATAATATTTGATAATTTTACATAATGAATATGCGTTTGTATACTGGCCTCACGTTAAACAAGAATACATCAAACAGGAGCATAATATGAACAACGTTTATCCAAGAAGCTTTTCGCACATCGGTCTTTCAGTCCCTGACCTAGATGCCGCCGTAAAATTTTATACTGAAGTAATGGGTTGGTACACCATCATGGAACCTACTGAGATTGTCGAAGATGACAGTGCCATTGGTGAAATGTGTACCGAAGTATTTGGTGCTGGTTGGGGCAGCTTTCGTATCGCTCACCTTTCGACTGGTGACCGTATCGGCGTCGAGATTTTTGAATTCAAAAATCAAGAAGACCCTGAAAATAACTTTGAATACTGGAAAACTGGTATCTTCCACTTCTGCGTTCAAGATCCAAATGTTGAAGAGTTGGCTGAGCGTATGGTTGCAGCAGGCGGTAAAAAGCGTATGGAAAAACCACGCTACTACTACCCTGGTGAAAAGCCATATCGCATGATTTATATGGAAGACCCGTTTGGCAACATCGTTGAGATTTATAGCCACAGCTATGAGCTTATCTATAGCGAAGGTGCGTACTAATCTCAAATTAAACAGCTCAGTATGGTTCTAGATTAAATCTGACTGAAAAATAGCGTACTCATAACTTGAGTGCGCTATTTTTGTTTTTGAGCACTCTATATTAATAAACTATTGTATAGACTATAAGCCATGCTATTATTTAAATTACTGTATATAGTAGTTGCCAAATCAAACAATCGATTAACAAGGATGATAAATGACTCAATCTGACGTTACTTTAGACATAGATGACCTGTTGGTTATTAGAGAAGACAATAAAGAAAATGGCGTTGTCACGCTCACCTTAAACCAACCCAAACAATTCAATGCGTTGTCCGTTGAAGTATTGTCTGCTATGCAAACAGAGCTAGACAGTATCGCTCAAGACGATACGATCAGAGTCGTGGTTATTCAAGCGACAGGCAAGGCATTCTGTGCTGGTCATAATCTAAAACAAATGCGCACGCATACAGATGCAGCATTTCACCGTGCCCTATTCCAGCAATGTAGCAAAATGATGCTTACCATCAACCGTATGCCGCAAGTCGTTATCGCAAAAGTACAAGGCATTGCTACCGCTGCAGGATGTCAGCTGGTTGCAGCTTGTGACTTAGCCGTTGCCGCTGATAATGCAAAATTTGCCACTTCTGGGATAAACGTTGGACTGTTCTGCTCTACACCTGCTGTAGCCGTCAGTCGCAATTTACCTCGTAAGCAAGCGTTTGAGATGCTAATCACAGGTGAGTTCATCGATGCGCACACAGCCTTGCAATATGGCTTGATCAATCGAGTAGCAGCAGCAGAGCAACTCGATCAAACACTACAGTCATTGATAACAGCAATCACTGCCAAGTCTCCGGTAGCAGTAAAAACTGGCAAAGATATGTTTTATAAGCAGCTGAGCATGAACATTGAAGATGCGTATGATTATGCCAGTGAAGTTATGACGGGCAATATGATGGCAGACGATGTGGGTGAAGGGATTGATGCTTTTATTGAGAAGCGCCAAGCAGTATGGAAAGGGTGCTAACCCTTATTATACTAATCACTGTATCGCCTAGCTGACGTTATACGGCGTGTGCTTGGATTAAAAAGCTAGCACGCCCTTTTTCGATCATTAAATTTACTTATTGCCAAGCATAAAAAAGGCCACGATATCATTATCATGGCCTTTTTTATTTCTATTTGATACAGGTACTACAGATGCTGCGAGCCGTTTATTACTCAGCAGCGATGGCGATCATCTCAACCAATAGCTCAGGACGTGCCAATGCTGACTCACCACAAGCGCGAGCTGGTGGCTGAATACCTTCAAACCACTGGTCATAAACTTCATTCATAGCAGCAAAATCAGCCATGTCTTTGATCCAAACCGTGACTGATAGTAGCTTTGATTTATCACTGCCAACTTCTTCTAGCAACGTTTGGATTTTTTCTAGACAAGTCAATGTTTGCGCTTTGATATCGTCTTCTGCATTACCTACCTGACCACACAAATAGATCGTCTGGTTATGGATTACGGTTTTGCTCATACGTTGATTGCTGTGTAGTTTCTTAATCATGTCTATACCTTTCATTTATTAATTTAAGTCTGTGCTAACTATAGTCAATCCACTATAAAAGCGTTACAGCGTTAACCTCGCTTGAAGTATGACATATACATCTGCACTCGGTTGCCTTGTACCGCTCTTAAATTGGATCAACTATATATCAGTTACACGCTTAGTTAGAAAAACGCTGGGCACTAAATGGTGCAAGATTGACCAAGGTAGGCTTATCGTGGATCATCTCTTCAACCAGACGACCTGTCATTGGCCCTAAGGTAAAGCCTTGATGGCTGTGACCAAATGCGAACCATAGTTTGTCATGCTTGTCAGCAGGACCGATTACTGGCTTCATATCAGGCATACAAGGACGAGAGCCTGCCCATGCTTCACTCTCAACCGCATCTTCTAGTGGCAAGATTTTTTTAGCAAGCTTCAGTACAGTTTTTAACTGACCAAAGTTCTTTGGCGCATCCATGGTGGTCATCTCAGCACCAGTAGTGATACGGATACCCTGCTGCATTGGCCCCATTACAAAGCCTTTGTCCATATCAAACATACTGTGATTGATGGTGTTCTTTTCTGTCACTTTGAAATGCTGATGATAGCCGCGCATTGGGAATAGTGGCAAGTTATAGCCAAGTGGTCTGATCAAATCATTGGACCATGGGCCCGCTGCAATGACCAATTTATCACTATAGTAGGTATCGTTATCAGTGATAACCTTCCAACCTTCGCCATCTTTTACAATTTCTTTCACATCGCTTTCTTTGATCGTACCCTGCATATCTTGGAAGTTTTTTGCATAAGCTTTTACGAGCGAGCTTGGGTTTGATACTTGCCAAGAGTTTTTCCAATGAATCGCGCCAACGAAACCTTCAAAATTGGCACTAGGCTCCATTGCTTTGAGCGCTTCAAGGTTTAGTACGTTATGCTCAACACCTTGGTTACGTGCGTCGATGGCTGATACTTGAGCTTCTTTAAACGTCTCTTCTGAGCGATGCAATTGCAACCAACCATCACGAGTAATGAGCTCGTCAGCACCAGAGGCGCTAATCATAGTTTGGTGCTCACTGGTACAATGCTCAATCAACGTCTGCCACTCTGATTCGATCTTTTTGACCGAAGCCGGTGTAGAGTATTTCCAGTACTGAAGCAGTGCTTGGTGATAACGTAAAATGGCCGGAATACGATAGCGAATATCGGTACCTTGGTTTGGCAACACTCTGATCATTTCTGTCAGCTGACGAGGAAAAGGATGTGTATGAATGGCTTCGCGCTGAATCAATCCTGCATTACCGTATGAGGTCTCTGACCCTGGCAATTTTTTGTCTAACAATAATACATTTGAGTTATTTTTTTGTAGATGCCACGCGATTGACGTGCCAACCATACCTGCACCGATAACGATAACTTCGTAGCGCATAACCTATCCTTTTCTTAGGGTGTTAATACAGAGTATCAAATATAAGGGTCTAACAGAATTAGGTGGTAATAGTAACGCATTAGGATAAATTTGAAACCCTTATCTGAGAAATATTTTCACGTCACATACTTTTGGTTATGGGGTTTTTGAGAAGGTATTTTTGATAGGAATAGTTGAAGTTTGTTTGATGAAATAGTAATGATTGGTCATCATTTTTTAAAATATTAGATACGACTTAGCCCTATGAATTTCTGTGCTATAGTTTAGTATTTTCTGATTTAAAACTTATCAACCGCCTGAGCAGTTTTATTATAAAGACTGATAAACAGTATGTGTAATATGACAGAGAGGTCAGGGCTTAAATTTTGATGATTTAGAAGGTTTAACAAATGAGTATTTACGCACGAAGACTGGCCTCTCAGATTGAGTTCATTAAGCAGTGTGCTTTGATGAAAAAAACGCCTACTCAAGATTTTACTAAACATAGTGATTTCACTTGTACTGAGGAACAAGTAATAGACTTGCCAGGTACCAGCCTGAACATCACTGATGATGCCTCCGAGGACGTTTGGCTTCGTGTAGAGCGATTACGTGAAAATTCAGCACCTAAACCCAACAGCTCACTATTAGCAAACTGGTTAAAGTTTCCAGCAAAATTCAGCGATCAACCTTTATTGCAAGAAAAAATCAATATAAAAAATCTAATAGATGATGGTGTTATCGCTTATGAAGAAGCATTTACACCATTTGAAGTTGATGACACCTATCACAATGAATTATTAGACATAGAAGCATCATCAGAAAAAGAGGTTTATTTAAAAGATTTCTCGGAAAGAGGGCTTGTACAAAAGGAATTTAACGATTATCTCAAAGAAATTTGGAAACCTTGGCTAGCACAAGAGAAACTCGTCCGCCAAAGTGTTGATTTATATTCTAGCCTATTCATGCTTAATCAACAGCTTCAAGGCAATCTAGCTGATGCACAGCTAGAGTTAGTATGGGGTATGGGTATTGCTCTAAGAAAAAGCAATGACAATGAGCAAAGTAGCAAGCAGATAAAGTATCCCCTATTGACGCAATCTGTTGAAATCACCTTAGATCAAAAAACGATGGCGTTACTCATCAAGCCTACCCTATCCACTCCTACGCTTGAAACCGAACCTTTTTCTATAGAAGAAAATCAAGGTTTGGCTAAGTTATTAAAAAACAGTAAAGAGTTTTATGGTTCAGAAGATGTTTCATTAAATCCTTTTTTGCCAAGTAGCTATGAGCCTATCTTGAAGTCAGCCGTTACTTTGCTTGACTCCTCTGGCATTTATCAGCCAGATCATACTAATGCAGATGATCGAAAAATACCTAAAGTGCAGAATAGCTTAATGGTTACTGACACATGGGTCATTATGGCGCGTCCCAGAAGCAATAACATATTTTTACAAGATTTGAACAACCTATCAATGCAGCTAGAAACGGTCACTGACATCAATTTACCGAGCGCACTTAAAGCAATATTGACAGAACCCGCCACAGAAAACAAAGAAGCCATACTTCCTGCTTATCGTGGTTTATCAACGGTGAGCGGCAGTGATAGCTATATCGGCGCGCCAGCCGAACTATATTTCCCCAAAGCATTCAATGATGAGCAAGTACAAATCATACAGCAACTGAATGTCTACGATGGGGTGGTCGTTCAAGGCCCACCCGGTACAGGAAAAACCCATACTATTGCCAATGTCATTTGTCACTACTTAGCACTTGGCAAGCGGGTACTGGTCACGTCAATGAAAGACCCTGCATTAAAGGTGCTGCAAGGACAACTACCTGAATCTATTCGCCCCCTCGCCGTTAGTCTACTGACCAGCGAGAACGAGGGTTTAAAGCAGTTTGAACATGCCATCAAAAAAATATCGAGTGAAGTGTCTAGTATCAATCGTGATGCCTACAAAAAAGACATCCTCATGTTTGACAATCAAATTGATACTATTCATGCACAGTTAGCCAACACTGACAATAAAATCACGGCTTGGGCACGGTTAAATCTTGATGATATCACTATCGATAACGAGACTATCAAGCCTATAGATGCGGCGACTGAGGTTGCTCAAAACAGACAGTTGATAGACAGCTTTCCCGATAAATTGGGTATAGAAGAGACATTTAAGCCTCGATTTACTCATGCTGATATCACGGCGCTAAAAAATGCAAGAGTAAACCTCGGCAGTGATTTGGCTTATGTTAATAAAAAAATTCCTGCAGTTGCAGAAATGCCACCTAGCAATGCTATAAAACAACTTCATAAAGATTTGAGTTATCTCAACGAGTCACATGTAGCTGAGCAGCAAGGAGAACTACCAAGCTTAATAAATGACAGTGCTAGCACAATAAATATTGCTCACGAAGTCACTTCTAATACTTCTCGTTTAACTGATCTGCTACAGAAAATTATAGCAGCTGGGCAGAGCTGGACGACTGACATTCAGCAGGATTTAGCTAATGAGACTAAGCAAGACATCATCGCTCATCTCACTATACTGAATGATGAAATCAAAGCGCTTTTTGATGAGAGAACCATTTATTTAACCAAACCTATTACGATGACAGATGATTTTGATAAGAATCTAGAGCTCGTTGACGCGGTGAAAAATTTATCTGAAGGCAAAAAGCCATTTGGTCTCGCTGGGATTTTTGGTAAATCTGCTGAGAAAAAAAGCCTTGAGTCTATAACAATAGTCTCATCAGCACCATCAAGTGAGGCAGACTGGCAGTATATATCCAGCTTTATAACGTTTAGAAAAAAATCTCAAGCGCTTATCCTTCGCTGGAATGCTCTATCAAATGAGCTGTCCCTGCCAATATTTGAAGTATCATCCGATAATTTATCTGCGTTACATTCAGCCGTTCATCTATACGATGATATCGTTGATAGCAACAACCTACAGCAAACTATCAAGCAGGCGTTAAGCACTATATTTATAGATTGGAGTGTTATTTCTGCAACACCCTATAACAAAGAGATTTTGGTTGAGGTTGAAAATACGCTTAAACAACATTTAAAGAGACATAATCTGGCTGAAAACCTCACGTTAAAAGAGACGTTGCTTAATAACCTTGCTAGCTGCAAAGGCAATATTAGTGAAAAAATGACAGCCTTTGTCACTCAAAATATTGGTGACCCGAGTTTATCTGATGATGAATTACAAGCAGACTATCAAGAACTGCTTAATGAGCTGCAACGAGTAAATAATCTTGCAACAGACTTACAGACAGTCGCTGACGTTACCCAGCTCATTGAAGATAACGGCGCACCACTTTGGGCAAAAAAATTGCGTTATGAACCTTGTCATAACTCTCAAGACACCTTGGCATCGGATAACTGGCAACAAATTTGGCGCCTTAGCCGATTGACGAGCTTTATCGACAGCATCGACGGTCGCAAGGAATTGGTTCAACTGGCAAGAACTCGTGGCAGTTTAGAAGTAAATTTAGCTAGACTCTATCAAGAAGCCATCACCAAAAGAGCATGGCTAAAAGTCGCAGAAAATGCGACGCCAAACGTGAGAGCATCTTTAGAAAAATACCGCTCTGCCATTATGCGTATCGGTAAAGGAACAGGCAAAGGCGCACATTATTATCGCCGAGAAGCGCGAGAAGCCTCTGCCGGAGCAAGTGCTGCTATTCCGTGTTGGATTATGCCGCATTATCGTATTTCTGAGTCCTTGCCAGCAGAATTTGGAAGTTTCGACTTGGTTATCATCGATGAAGCATCTCAATCTGATTTAACTGCACTACCAGCCATCATGAGAGCCAAGAAAGTGTTGATCGTTGGTGACGATAAGCAAGTGTCACCAGAAGGCGTTGGTCTTGATATCGAAAAAATTCGTAATTTGATGGCACAATATTTGAGCAATCAAGTCCCTGTTTATCGCTCACAGATGTCGCCTGATCGTTCAATATATGATTTATTTAAAGTCGTTTTTGCCGATAGCAGTGTGATGTTAAAAGAGCACTTTCGTAGTGTTGCGCCTATTATTGAGTTCTCAAAACGTGAGTTTTACAACCATGAGCTGATACCTTTGCGTAAAGCCAAGCCCTCAGAGCGCTTGGACCCTCCATTAATTGATATTTATGTCACCGATGGCTATCTTATTAAAGGCACTAATATTAATCCATCAGAAGTTAGATTTATTGTCAATGAAATCAAGACCATCGTTTCTGACCCAACTTACAAAGGTAAAACCATCGGTGTTGTCTCATTGCTAGGCAATAAGCAGGCGCATAATATTATGGAGATACTCAATAAAGAGTTGGATGAAGCGGTAATGACTGCTTTTGATATTGCTTGCGGTGATGCTAGAACCTTTCAGGGTAAAGAGCGCGATATCATGTTTTTATCATTGGTAGTGGCACCCGGGGCTGCCCATGCACAAACGAGAGATACCTTCGCTCAGCGAATGAATGTCGCTGCTTCAAGAGCACGCGATAGGATGTATTTAATACGCAGTATTGAACTGGATGAGCTAAGCCAAGCAGATCACTATCGAGCAGAGCTTATCAAACACTTTCAAGCACCATTCATGCAAGATGAAGAAGAAGTCTATGATTTGCGTGATAAATGTGAGTCTCCCTTTGAAACAGAAGTCTTTGATATTCTGGTGGAGAGAGGCTATCGAGTGGTTCCACAGGTCAAGGCTGGTGCCTACCGAATCGATATGGTTGTCGAAGGTGAAAATGATAACAGTCTAGCCATTGAATGTGATGGCGATAGATATCATGGTCCTGATAAATGGGATAGCGACATGCAACGCCAGCGTATTTTGGAGCGTGCGGGCTGGAAATTCTGGCGCTGCTTTGCGTCCACATTTGTCACTCGTAAAAAAGAAGTTATCCAAGACTTATTAGCAGAATTGGAACGTTTAGAAATTTATCCCATCACTACCGACACGGCATATAGCAGCTCGTATGTTGAATCTAGAGTCGTCACCACTGTTGATGAGCCACTAATAGATACTGACCTTAACATTGATGCCAATATAAATAGTGAGACGGAAACTGACGCTTAAATATATAAGATTCAATCAATACCAGTATGGCGGTAATACCCTCAAAAAATCACCACCATATTGGGTCATCATCTTCTATCATGGTTCTCCTTGTCGTCTCAACCGTTACCTCGTCCGCAGATAGCTCAGCGATAAAACGTGACGGCTTGTCAAAATATCCAGAATAACTAGAAAAGTAGTTCGGTGCTGTCAGATACAACTGTGTCTTTGCACGACTACAGGCAACATAAAACAGCTTACGCTCTTCTTCTAATGCTTCAAAGTCATCTAAAGAACGATGATGCGGCGTGATGCCATCTACTAAAGAATTCACAAATACTACTGGCCATTCAAGCCCTTTAGCACTATGAATGGTCGAGATAGTGACTTTGTCATTGCTACTGTCTTGCCCGTTATCCGAATTGCCCATCACAGCAACTGAATCATTAGGTGGGTCTAAAGCGAGATTTTCTAAAAAGCTATCAAGGCTTGTGTGCTCTGTCGCTAAGTTCTTTAGCACCCGAAAATCTTCGGTACGCTCACGCCAATTTTCTTCAATCAGCTTTAGCACTGGAATATAAAACACAAGAATATGTTCAATGGCTGTCTCGACCGATTCAGCTTGCTGTGCCTTGGTAAGCGCATGATATAGAGGTTCTAGCTGATTGCTCTTTTTTGCAAAAGGCGCTGCTAGTAAGGATTCAAATGCATTATTGTCAGCAGTAATGGCTTGGGTTAAGCGCGTCGCCGTCACTGCACCCACCCCTTTAAACAAAGTTAAAATACGATGCCAAGCAATTGTGTCATTTGGGTTATAGAGTATTTTGACAAAGGCCAACACGTCTTTGATATGACGTCTTTCAATGAACTTGATACCACCCACGACGATAAAGGGAATATTGCGCGCCATAAACTCTAACTGTATGTAATTGGATTGAAATGACGTACGGCATAATACAGCAAAGTCGTTGTAGTCATACTCTGGCTTTAGCGCGACAATCTTATCAGTGATATAGCCCGCTTCTTTTGGCTCATCACTGAGTCGTCGAAATACTGGTTTGTGTCCTTCTATCGGCGCATCAGAATACAGCTGCTTTTGATAGCCTAGCGTGATTTGCGCGGACAACGCGTTGATATAGTTTAAAACTGACGGCGAGCTGCGATAATTTTGCTCAAGCTTAATAAGTTTGGCTTGAGGATAAGTCTCACCGAATAGCAAAATGTTTTCGTAGTTGGCACCGCGAAAGGCATAGATGCTTTGATTGTCGTCACCGACGACCATCAGCGATACCGTCTCAGGCTCACATATTAAGTCGATTAGCTGCTTTTGCGGAATATTGGTGTCTTGGTATTCATCAACCATAATGTAACGATATTGGCTTTGCAGCAGCTGTCGAAAGGTGTCATTGGTTTTTAAATGACGCACTACTTGGCTAATTATGTCATCAAAATCATATAAGTGATTGGCGCGCTTATATTCATGGAAATCAACTGCCAGCTGCTCGATGATAGGAATATGCACAGCAATATCTGGGTAGTTACTTTCGATTAAGTCGCGAATATGTATATGTCTGTTTCTAGACGTCGAGATGATATTTTGCAGCGTTTTTTTACGCGGAAAGGCTTGTGCCTTGGTTTGAGCAGGATACTTTTTTTCTTTATGCACCAAGTCGATAGCATCCTCACTATCGCCAGTATCCAGAATCGTAAATCGCGGATTGATACCGAGCAGCCCTGAATATTGTCGTAGCAACATATTACAAAAAGAGTGAAAAGTACCACTAGTGATGCTATTTAATGCTTTATTAGTTGGCAGCTTATCCTCAGCCAACTCTTCATCTGATAGTTCTTGATTTGAAAGACTGCTAGCTAGCAAGGATTTAGCTCGATCTTTTATTTCATTTGCCGCTTTACGCGTAAAGGTCAGTAGCAAAATCTCTTTAGGCGACACTCCGTTTTCTAATAGATAACTGGTGCGATAGGTCAAAGTTTTGGTCTTGCCCGAACCTGCACCAGCAATGACCAATACTTTGCCATCGATCGTAGTCGCTGCCATTAGCTGATCAGGATTTAACTCACTGGCATAATCGACCTTTAACCCCAGTCCACTATCTAGCCTCTGTTTTAACAACTTAAGGTTTTTCGTCTCAGCAGTATCGATTAAATTTGCTTCTAATTTTTTAATAGCCTGCTCAAGCCGTGTCAGTTTAGGTTTCATCTCAAGAAAGTTTTGCGGGTATTTATAATGGCGTGTGTCAAAAATCGAGGTTGTCATTGTCTAAAATTGCCTTACATTTTATTTTGGCGATATCATCGACTTATGTCTGACTGTTTATAGCTTTAGAATAAGTATGATTTGCTAAAATTAGCAGAATATATATGCTGAATTTACGTGAACTTTAAGCCCTTATCTATACGTGACAGTTTACCATATTAAAAATTAGTGGTTATCAGCTCACATAAACTATGTGTCACTCGTAGTGATTCGCCTCATTCATTTTTAAGCTCCTCATATGACCTACTTTTATCATAAAGCTGCGTATTATCATCGAGTAAAAACCTGAGCATATACCGTAACAACCTCACCCCTATTCAGGTAAATTTGCTACAATGTGCCCAATTTTGATTTATCATTTAACCAAACTTTATACCAACTTATTTTATTAATACATTGAGAGAATGTTATGGGTTTTAATTGCGGCATCGTCGGCCTACCAAACGTGGGTAAATCCACCTTGTTTAATGCGTTGACCAAAGCGGGTATCGCCGCTGAAAACTTTCCATTTTGTACCAAAGATCCCAACACGGGTATCGTACCAGTACCAGACCCACGCCTAAAACAACTGGCTGACATCGTCAATCCTGAGCGCGTATTACCAACGACGATGGAGTTTGTCGATATCGCAGGTTTGGTCGCAGGCGCGTCAAAAGGCGAAGGCATGGGTAACCAGTTCCTAGCCAACATCCGTGAGACCGATGCGATTGCTCATGTTGTACGCTGTTTTGATGACGACAATGTCGTACACGTTGATGGCCGCGTTAGCCCGATTGATGATATCGAAACCATCAACACTGAACTGGCACTCGCTGATTTAGAAGCTGTTGAACGCGCGGTATTTAACTTGACCAAAAAAGCAAAAGGCGGCGATAAAGACGCTGGCGCCATGCTTGATGTGTTCAAAAAGATTGAGCCATTACTAGCAGAAGGCAAAGCGGCTCGTGCTGCTAACCTAGACGCTGATGAGAAAAAACTAATCAGAAGCTATGGTTTAATTACGCTAAAGCCAACCATGTATATCGCTAACGTCTCTGAAGATGGTTTTGAAAATAACCCATACCTTGACGCTGTTCGTGACTATGCCACTGGTGAAGACTCTATCGTAATCGCGCTATGCAATCAGATCGAATCTGAAATCGCCCAACTTGATGAAGACGATAAAAAAGACTTCCTAGCTGAAATGGACATGGAAGAAGCCGGTCTTGATCAAGTAATCCGCGGTGGCTATGACTTACTAGATATGCAGACTTACTTTACCGCTGGCGTGAAAGAAGTACGTGCTTGGACTGTCGCTATTGGTGCGACAGCGCCGCAAGCAGCTGGCGTAATTCATACTGATTTTGAGCGTGGTTTTATTCGTGCTGAAGTCATTGCGTATGATGACTTTATCGAATACAACGGTGAAAAAGGCGCTGCTGCTGCTGGTAAATCGCGTTTAGAAGGTAAAACTTACATCGTACAAGATGGCGATGTTATGCACTTTAGATTTAACGTGTAACTTTAAATAGTACAGCTTATTTAAAGTTAATTAGCCGATGTTGGATATTCTCCATCATCGGCTTTATTTTATCTATCAATTGTTATATTATAACATATCTTTATTTTTCTTATTTGAGGGTTCATACTGTGACTAACTATTTTTCTAGACTTGCAGGTATTACGATATTAGGAACTGTGATAGCAGGCTCTTTACTAGGCTGTCAGCCAAACAACGATACCGATGCAGTAGTATCTGAAAAAGTACCAGTAGATAATCACGCCGAGCATGAACAAGGTCATGAAATGCATGACAATAAAGAGCATGAAGATCACGGCCACGAAGAACATAGTGATATGGAACACGATCATGAAAGTCATAGCCACGAAGAACATACGCACGCAGGTCATGATCGTGCAACACACGCCAGCAGCAGCACCCCTTTCTCTTGTGAGCCTACTGCTACTATCGGCGTTTCTTATCATAGCGACAGTACACCACAGACAGCGCATTTGCTCATCGATAGTATCGAATACGATTTAACAGCTACTGCTAATAGTGAAACTGATTCTGATAAAGGCATTTATACTAGCGATATTGGATTAGACGATACCCACGGCATCATATGGCAAGTAAATGGAGACAAAGCGACATTGCTCAATAAAACACTGGACAGCGATGTAGCTATCGACAAGGAATACGTACTTTTTAACTGTCAAAAGTCTTAATATAGTTGATTCCATATAATTTGGATACAAGCAAGGTGAGTGAAAGTACTACCAGTAGTAGGCTAAGCAAAATTGGCACCGTATCCAATTTATAAGGCATTAACTCTAGTCAAAGAAGTCTAAAGCGGGTACAAGGCAGCCGACTACAGATTGTACAAATAGTACCTCTAAGGAGGGTAACGCCGTAGCCGTTTAGTAGTTTTCTGACTATATAGCTGTACCAAGGGCGCTATTTTGCTATGCTAGAGGCTCCCTTGGTTCCGGATGTTTCAATATGCTAAATAAACCAACTTCCTTATCGTCCCCTACCACACAATGGTCACATCTCCTCAACTCACAGCGTCTTGGTGCTTCCAAAAAATTTAACGCCAATACCAGTACTCGCTCTCAGTTTCACAAAGACTATGACAGACTGGTATTTTCTCACTCTTTTCGCCAGTTAAATCAGAAAACCCAAGTCCATCCATTGACCAATCAGCTCGGTATTCATACGCGCCTGACTCACTCGCTAGAAGTTTCTTCTATTGGTCGCTCTTTGGGAATGATGGCTGCCGAAAAAATTCATGACGCACTAGGTAGCGGCCTGCCAGCAGGAGTTTCACCAGCAGACGTCGGTGTGATCGTACAAGCAGCTTGTCTCGCTCATGACATTGGCAATCCGCCTTTTGGCCACGCTGGAGAGTATGCGATTCGTGATTGGTTTAAGCAGCCTGAACCGCAAGCAATTTTGCAAAATTTAAGCAGCAACGAGCGACTGGACTTACTGGCATACGAGGGTAATGCTCAAGGGTTTCGCCTATTGGCACGTAATGAGCATCACCCTGACAAGGGTGGTATGCGGCTCACCTGTGCCACGCTAGGCGCCTTTATGAAGTATCCGTGGTTGGCAACTCACAGTAACGATGTCAATGACAACCATTATAACGTGCAAAAATTTGGCTGCTTTTATAGCGAAGCGTCTCAATTAGAAGAGTTAGCGGCGTGCTTGCACTTACCACGCTCAGAGCAACACGATGGCTTTGCGCGCCATCCATTGGCTTACCTGCTAGAAGCGGCAGATGATATCTGTTATGCGCTAATCGACTTAGAAGATGGCATCAATCTGAATATGCTAACCTATAGCGAAGTTGCCACGATATTTTATGAGCTGATTGGTGAGCGTCCAAGCAGCGTAAACTTGCCAGCGCATATGTCTGTCAGACAAAGCCTAGCCTCACTGCGGGCACGAGCCATGATGCGTTTGGTCAATACCGTCACCGATGCTTTTGTAGCCAACAGTGATGCATTGCTAGCTGGCACGCTGCAAGGTAGCCTATTTGCCCATTGCGATACCAGCGTACAAAATGGTATCAATCAAGCTAAGCAGCTGGCACGCGAAAAAATATTTAACCATCCGAGCAAAGTAAGAATGGAGCTAATGGCCAATCAATGCCTGCATAGCCTATTGAATGCCTTTATGCCGCTCGCTTGGACTGGATCTCAAACTACAACCATGCAGCCGCCGATGTCTTTTGAGCAGCAACGTCTGTTAAGATTACTACAGCCCCATCTTGACGAACATCGCCGCATCTTGTCTGACGATATCTATCATAATGTCTTAAATATTTTGGATTTTATTACAGGTATGAATGACCACGAAGCATATCGACTGGCGCAAGAATTGCAAGGTCATTGGGGCACAGTGGTTTAAAAGACCAGTGCAGGCTTAGTAAATTAACATGAATGGCGTATTTCAGTCGTATTTATGCGTTGAAATGAGTATGATAAACACCTACCGGACAATTTTGAAATATTATGAGCAGTCGCGAACAAAAAAAACTTCAAACTCGGCACGCCTTTTTTAATGCTGTGCTCGATTTATGTATGACAGGGCAATCTTTTAGCTCTATCAGTCTCAGACAAGTAACACGCGAGGTTGGCGTTGTGCCGACTGCGTTTTATCGCCATTTTGATGATATGGAGTCACTCGGGCGCGCTTTGGTCATTGAGGAATTGGGCGGTACGTTAGCCACGTTAAGTGATAGCCTGCAGATTGGCCGCAAACGTAGCTTTGATCGTCAAATCGCAAAAAGTATTCAGCTATTCTTGTACATGGTCAGTGATCAGCCTTATTACTGGCAGTTTTTGGTCAGTGAGCGTTATGGTGGATCAGAAGCAGTACGCAAAGCCATCAATGAGTTGATTAAGATACATGCTCAAGGGTTGGCCGACGACTTAGCGTTGCAGCCAGCGTTTACCCATATCAACGCTTATGACCGTCGTCTATTGGCTGAAGCTGGTGTGAATATGTTTTTCTCTTGGATTATTGATTGGCTAGAGCTGACCTATACGGAAGATCATGATGATGAGATTGATCTAAATGAAATCGAAGAGAACAAACAGCTAATGCTGCATAACTGTACTCGTCAAGCACAGATGCTTTTTTACGGGGCATATAATTGGAAGTCTAGCGAAGAAACACGCCTAAAAGACTAAATAAGATCTCAACACCATTTGCTAAAAGCTCGGACGAAATGCCCATAGTCTCTGTGTCACTACTTTGACTTCCTTGGGCATTTTACCGTCTACCTCACTACTATTAACTGCTTGATTATTATCAACGACAGTTTTACTAATCAGAACAGTAGCAAAACGCTCCCTCGCCTGACCGACAGTTGCATTATCAGTCGCTGTGATAAGTGCCATAAATGCTTGGCTATCAACGGCAAGCATGGGTGTTAAGGCTTTTCGTTGCTCATCATTCACACTGCCAAATATCGGTAATTGCCATACTGCATCAATAGACGTCAGCGCCTGCTGCGCGCGCATATCTACCAAGGCTTGCATCTGTTGGCTGTTAGCACCCTCAATTAGTGCGGCTAACAATACAGGACTGGCAGTATTGATATTAATCGGCACATAATAAGGCACTGCGGTAAGATAAGGCCGTAATACTGCTAATGTTTCAGCGCTCACCCCTGTCACTTCTAGTAGCTGATCGATACTGACAAAAGGCTGATTTGGCAGAGCATCTGTTGCTACAGCATTTGACTGGTGCGCATATACCGTACTTTCATCACCGCCATCTTGATATACCTCACCGTCTGCATCTTGCCAATCAAGTATAGCAATAGCGATATCAGGCTCTAGATTTAGTTGCGTGAGTAGTCGTTGGAATACTGCTAAAGCAGTGGTATTGGCCGACCCATCTTGATACAAATTATTAATGTTAAAACGACCAGACTCATCGCGTAGCTCGATGCTGACACTGTGACTAGCCAATGTATAATGTGGTATAGGCTGCGCCCAGATATCTTGCGCACTATCCGTATCATTGAGGTTGCTATCAGCGCGAAGCATCGTCACTGCTAACTGCTGACCTGCATCGATATCTTGCAGCAATTGATTCTGATCGAATAACAGACCACTACGCCTAATTGCAATTTTTTGGCTAGCAAGCATCGACCCTGCAACCACAGTAATACTCACTACCAATAATAAGATAGTCAGCAGTGCAACACCGCGTTGAGAGTTCGCAGTCATCGACATACATAACCTTTGTTATTGAGCAATTGATGCATTTTAACTACTACCTTCTCAATTATTCGTTCCCGCACTACTATTATTGTCACTACCATCACTACCGCTGTTGTCATTATTAGCATTATCATTGCTGCTACTATCTGTGTTATTGACTGTGCTTTGACTATTGCTATGCGATATCGGTTGCGGGGCGAGTGCCCATTGCCAAGTGATTGGCATATCTTGGTATGTAAAGCTAACCGCGACTCCTTTCGGCAATAAAACAGCTGTTGGCTTGGAATTCGCTGTATTCGCTGATTGTACTACTGCTACGCTTGCACTACTGCCACTGTTAATGTCATCGCTCGGAAATCTGGTACTTAGCTCTGGTAGATAGGCTTGCCAGCTCCCTGCTGTGACACCTTCAAGCAATACGCTGTCCAAGCTGACGCTATCACGCCCGCCTTCCATACTGGTATACTGGCGACGTATCAAACGCTCATCTGCAAAAATATATTCGATACGTTGGAGGCTATTGCTATTCTGATATCGTGGATCAGGATCGGCAAAGCGTACAAAGCTGACATGCTCGCCATCTAAGCTCATAAAGGGCTCAGGCGCTATTTTATTTATTTGTCCGTTTATTTGCTCGCTTGATTGAGGTTTGTTGTTCGTATTACTACTATCGCTTGGACTGTTATTCGCCGCACTGACACTTTGAGTAGTCGACGCTTGATAAGGGATAATTTGACCCATGTCTTGCTGTAATTGCAAATAGGCGTACTGCAAGACAGCCAGATTGTCAGCATGAAATTGCGCGCGCTCACGAGCACGGTTGACCCCATCAAATACTTGCCAGCCTGCAACAGCTAGCATCGCAAATATTGCCATGGCAACCATTAGCTCAAGTAATGTGAAACCACGCTGATGCCTCACAGACCGCCCTCTGCTTGCCCGCTATCACCTGTTGTGCTTAGACCACTTAAATCCAAACTGCCCGTATCTTGCTCAGTATTACTTAGCATCACAGTGATATCAGTGACTGATGTACGCGTCTGTCCATCTATAATAGGCGCAACTGCGATATTTACTTCTTTTAGAGCAGGTGTGATGGCGTCACCTACTGTCATTGCTATTTGCCAATCACGCCCTTGTGCATTAACAGTTTGGGTACGGTTGGCTGTCAGCCACGTCTCTTGAATACGTAAATCAGCGGCGGCATTTTGAGCGACAAAGTGAGCAAGCGTACGAGTACGCAATATATCAACTGAACTCAGATATGCACTACTGGCACGGCTCGCCGCGACTGCTACCACTGCCAAAATAGCCAAAGCAACCATCACTTCGATAAGGGTAAAGCCGCTCTCGCGCCCAGACTTGAGTGATATAAATCTTGATGACATAGGCTGATTTGTCATAGGAGGTTTATATAATTTAGTCACTCTAACCCCTGTCCGATTCGCATGCTACCATCTGGCATTATCGTAATCACCTCGCCCACTAAACGCGAATCGTGAAGTACTTCAATGGTGACGGGCGTTGCTTGTCCTGTACCAAACCACAATACCTGCGGTACATTTTGATCGCTAAACCAAGGCTGTAACGTTTGGGTTCGTCCCGTACTCTGTAAACCGCTAGAATCCAAACTTTGAACTCTAATACTCACGCCAGTGGGCAGTTCAGGCAAATTGATATCCGACTCGACTTCCCAACTTGGCGTTGGTTTTTGCTCATCAGTAGAGCCTGATAGACCAGCAACTTCTGCCGACAGCTCCATAGCATTTTTAGGCCGACTGTCGGTGCTATCTGGCGTCATATTAGTTGTCTGATACGCAACATATGGATTTGATAAGGTAACGATGACTGGCTCTACTTGACCTTGCTTGTCTGCCTGCATACGCAAACCCATTGGCTGCATACGTTCAGCCGATAATAGTCGAACGTAGCTCAACGAATCAGTCAGATGCTCATAAAAAGCGCGGTTTTTGCGGGATTCACTGCTACCGACAGACAAACTCATTATGCCAGCAAATATAGATAAGATAACCACTACCACCACGATTTCTACCAATGTAAAACCAGCCTGTGTCCGACTGTTTATTGATGAGAATGATGATAAGTGATGGATATCAGTTGATATGGAGAAGCAGCTTCGACAACGGTCTGTAGGTCTTATATCTAAGCAGTTTGACTGAGACGTTTGACTAATTAAAGTGAAAGAGCAAGTAGCCGCTGAACTGGACTGAGTCTTGACAGTGACCGGCATATTGCACCTATAAGCCCAATTTTAATTGTCGCAGAATGAGAAAAAGTTTTTGAAGAATATTAAAAGATATATGAATTCGTGCTGCAATAGTAAGCATTACAACACGATTTATCAAAGCCAAAAAAAGTTCACAACCCAAAAATTACTTGCTACTTTATTAATAGTTCCTTTACTAAGAGCTACTTTACCAATAACTACTTTAGTAATTGGTATTACGGTGCTCTTCTGATTCAGTATCGATTTGCTCTACCAGCTCTTGCATATCCTCATCCATGACCTCTTCATCATCAGCAGGATAATGGCTTGGCAACTCTAGCACTTGCTGAACAAAGGCATAACGCAGCGTATCACGGCGACCTAAATAGCGTTGGTAAAAGCTTGAGTTTAGTAGCCCTGCACCGCCCTGACCAATTGCCCAAATAGACGATAGATAATCACGAGTACTCAAATTACTGTGCTCATCTTTTAGGTATGCGCTAATAATATCAATCAAACGCTTCATGCGCTGGCGACGGATATCATATAACTCACCAAACAAACGATTGAGACCAGTTACTGATGCTGCCAGACGCTCTTCGATTTGGTTCAAAAGCATGGCTTTTTGAGGATTGAATAACTGCTGAAAAATCATGCGGGCCACACCTGCCGAGGGGCAGTCATCAATACGGTTAATCTCAAACAATTGCTCTTCGTAACGAATAATAATACGCAGATAAAGCTCATCTTTACTGGAGAAATGCTTGTACAGGGTGCCTTTAGCCAAATCGAGCTGATCTGCCAAACTGTCTAAAGTGATATCACCATCGCCTGACTCAAGTAGCAATTGTTCTGCCATCGCTAAGATGTTCTCTTCTCGTGCCTTGAACTGGTGCTGACGACTCATAATCTCTCCTAAAACATGACAAGATTAAGCATATGACCATCAATTATGTGCGTACATTTGGCAATGAGCGTATAAAACTATACAAGAACTGCTGAAATACCATAAAAGGGATATGCTTATATTTACAAATAGTCATTAATAATCATATAGTTACATTTAGTAAATCAAATACTAAAGGGGATTGAACTATACGACTATCACATAAATGACTGACTGGTCATAGCATAACCATTTTAGCGATACTGTGCCAGTAAATTTTCAAAGTTTTTTGCGGTTAATGCTCCGACCTCGTTACTATCACAACCATACATATCTGCGATAAAGCTCGCGACGTAGGGTACGTAGGCAGGCTCATTGGGACGACCACGCTTAGGCACAGGCGCCAAATATGGACTGTCGGTCTCAATCAAGATTCTGTCTCTAGGCATATGCCTTGCAGCATCTTGGATATTTTGGGCACTTTTAAAGCTAACAATGCCTGAGAAGGAGATATAAAACCCCAAATCTAAAGCACGTTTTGCGGTCTCCCAATCTTCAGTGAAGCAATGAATAATACCATGCTCAGCGCCTTCACTCTTTAAGATATCGATCGTATCTTCTTTTGCGTCACGCATGTGTATGACAAGCGGTTTTTTTAGTTGCTGACTTGCATGGATATGACGTGCAAGACTGGCTTGCTGCTCTTTTTTATTTTCTGTAGACCAGTAGTAATCTAGCCCTGTCTCGCCTATTGCCCATACACGGTCTTTATCAGCAGTTTCTATTAAACGCTCAACCGTCGCTGATTTCAGTACATCGATATCTTCACAGGGATGAATACCTACACTCATTCCTAGATTTAGCGTCTCGTCGCCATAGGTACTCACAATATTGGCAATCTCGTCATATTCTGCAAAATCACACATGATTGCCATCGCACGGGTAACATTAGCAGTTTTCATGGCGTCAATCGCGCCAGATAATTTACCATCGTATTTCGTCAAATCTAAACGGTTAAGGTGACAATGAGTGTCTGTAAACATAAATAATCTCGTTATTAAAACTTTCTCAATTAAAAGTCTGGGAATTAAAAATTTGAATCTTGTTTGCATTGATTGCTGTGAAGGAAGCTGTTTTCAAGTATTGTTTAACGGTACACTACCTTAAATGGCTATCAAAAATACTCTAAATAGAATTTATTCTAAATAAATGGATGATACGAACTTAGTCGATACATCATAACAATCTTTTAAAAGCCGAAGCTTCAAAACCTTTATTACCTCTCATAAGTGCCATACTATGAACCATAAAAAAACTATCACTCTACCCCATATCTTCAAAACATTGTTGCCCAAGCAACTATATAAACAACGGTTTTTATTACAAGATAAAGGCCATAGTAATTACATTGAAATAGCTAACGACGTACGTATCATTGGCAACTCCACCATTACTATTCGTAAAGGTGATAACAATCGAATTACCATTGGTAGTCATGGGAAACTTAATAAACTAAAAATCGACATTAATGGTAATCACAATCAAGTCACTATCGCAGAACATGTTAAATTCTCTGGTCAATTATTAGTCGTTGGTAATCATTTACGCATTCATATTGGTGAGTATACCACTGCCATTGACTGCTATATCTTGGCACGTGATAAGAGTGTGACTATTGGTAAGTCTTGCATGATATCGCGTGGTATTGAAATTCGCGCTACCGATGTGCATAAGGTCTACGATATAGATACTAACGTACGAGTGAACAAAGCACATTCTGATGTCATTCTAGGAGATCATATTTGGATTGCGGCTAATGTGACTATTTCAAAAAACGTCTCTATCGCTGATGGATGTATCATCGCAGCAGGTGCCTTCGTCAATAAACCAGTCACTATACCAAACTGTATGGTAGCAGGCACACCAGCAAAAATCATTCGCCAAAACGTACGTTGGGAACGCTAAACACGACTTCAAATACAATCGTTAATTAAGAGGCACGACTCGCATCACCTCTTCTATGGTTGTCACGCCTTCACTAATACGTTTTGCACCTGATAAACGTAACGGCTGTAGACCTTCACGGTAGGCTTGTTGTTTGAGCACATCTAAATTTGTATCGGCTGCAACCAGTTTTTTTAATTCGTTAGACAACGGCATAATCTCGTATAGGCCGACTCGTCCCTGATAACCAGTATGTCGACAATGCTCGCAGCCTTGAGCCATATAAATTTGTGCTGGGGCAGGTGCGCGCCAAGGCTGTACCAACTCCTGCCATTGGATGGCAATTTCACTGTCTGGCACAACGTCTACCGCTTTTTTGCAATGCGGGCATAGCGTACGTAACAAGCGCTGTGCCATTACGCCTAAGATAGTTGCTGATGTCAAAAATGGTTGAATACCCAAATCATGCAAGCGAGTGATTGAACTTGGCGCATCGTTAGTATGTAGTGTCGAGAGCACCAAATGCCCTGTCAATGAGGCTTGTACTGCCATATTGGCTGTTTCAGCATCACGAATCTCCCCTACCATAATGATGTCAGGATCTTGACGCATCAAAGAGCGAATGCCGTCAGCAAAGTTTAAATCGACACCTGGATTCACTTGCATTTGATTAAATGCAGGTTCAATCATTTCAATAGGATCTTCAATGGTACAGACATTGACTTGTTCAGTCGCTAACTGCTTGAGAGTACTATACAAGGTCGTGGTCTTACCCGAACCTGTAGGCCCAGTGACCAAAATAATGCCGTTTGGATGAGCAGTCAATTCATGCCATGTTTCAAGCTGCTTGCCGGATAGACCAAGCTGAGCAAAGGAACGTACCAGTACTTCAGGATCGAACACCCGCATGACCAACTTTTCACCAAAAGCGGTTGGCATAGTCGACAAACGAAGCTCTGTCTCTAACCCCTTCGGCGTTCGCGTCTTTAAACGACCATCTTGCGGCTTACGCTTTTCTGCAACGTTTAGTCGACCTAGAATTTTGATACGTGCGGTCACCGCGACGATGATTGCCAATGGCATCTCATACACAGTGTGGAGCACACCATCGATACGGAAGCGCACTTTACCTGTCTCACGGCGTGGCTCTAAATGGATATCACTAGCTCGTTGCTCAAAGGCATATTGCAACAGCCAATCAACGACTCTGACAATATGCTGATCATTGGCATCAGGATTAGTATTGTCACCCAATTGCAATAATGCTTCGACATTGGTCACATCGGCAGCTGCACGCTTATGGACACTATTTGCGCCTGCAATCGCCTGGGTAACTTGATAGAACTCTTGACGGTAACGTTTGATCTGCTCAGGATTGATATAGACCGTACGATAGCTTTTTGATTTGATCAATTTTTCAATACTTGAGTGCCAGTCAGTATAAAAAGGCTGATCCGTTCCGATAACCACTTCGTCTACAGCGATCTCAATCGGTAAAATATGCTGCGAGCGTGCATATTCAAATGACATCAATTGTGTGACTACAGGGACATCAACTTTTAGAGGATCAATACGAACGAGAGTCATATCTGCTTTAGCCGCCAACCACTGATTGAGCCAAGCCAAAGTTAATTTATTTTCAGCGCTGTTGTCCGTCGCATGGCCATTCGGTAAGCCAAATTCACTAATCGTTAGTAGAGGATGCTGCGCTTTGTCGCGGCGGCTAGTAATGACTAGGTTATAGCCGCGTTGGTCAATCACTTTATCTGCCAATAGCTCATCTAGACACCAACGCAAATCAATCACTATCGAGTATTGTTGAGCAGACATATCTCTCTTCTTCTATTTTTTTAAAATGTGTTGTCAAAAATGATATCAATGCAAGCCCGTTAGATTGCAACTACGGCAGTTATCTGTAGCTGTCCTGACTCTATCAACTGAAAACTCACATCAACGGATTTATAACGCATCATGAATGGTGTGGCTATCTCTGTCCGACGATAAGCTGGACGCGGGTCTTGGGCAATTAATTCTTTGATAATGCTCATATCTGAGGCTACTAGTTGATTTTGTATACGATGAATCGTAGACGCAACTGTCGCACTATTCGATCCAGTGTTTGCGTCTTTAATACTTGTATCATTGTTATTAGCATCACTAGGCTCGCCTGCGCTTACTAGCATCATAAACTGTTCGTTAGCAGCATCGGTCACGGTTACGTTTAATAATTCTGGAGCGGTTGGTGCGAATCCATTCTCTGTCTGAATCAGTGCATCACTATAGGCCACATATGGCTTTATATCGATGATTGGCGTGCCATCTATCATATCAGCACCTTTGATAATTAATAATACACGACCTTGAACTATTTTGACCTGTTCGAGCTTGACGACAGATAGGCCTAGCCCCGAAGGACGATACATGCTTCGACTGGCAAACACCCCTATTTTTTGATTACCACCCAATCTTGGCGGGCGTACTTGAGCGCGAAAACTAGTACTGGTTTCATTGTTATTTTTATATCGATAATTATGATGAAACTGCCAACTCACCCATATATGACTAAACTTATCCAAACCATCAAATGCAGCTGGCGTATCATATGGCGCTAACATCTCAATGACACTAGTCAAAGCGACCAGGTTTGGCTGGCGTGGCGCACCAAATTTTTGCGAAAGCGGCGCACGATGATAGCCAATAACAGGAGCTTGATGGTAGTTATTTAACAGGGGATTCTCATCAAGCATATACCAACTCCAGTAATACAAAACTGCCCTGATAAAGCAGTTTTGCCAAATGATACAAAATTACTCACTAACGATATTCCATTTTATCATGCTAGACAAACACTGCTAGACGGATTTTTATTTTAAAGTTTGGTATTATGAGCAAGAAATTTGATGAGAGTCATTTACATTTGGATGATATGACCAGTAATGCTGTCATCGTTGACGCAAATTTACTATGTCTAATGACGTAATAGCTGGCTATATATAAGCTGATAAACCAGCTGTATTACGCTTACTCATCATTTACTCGTTCATAAAAATAGCAGTTTCGACAACGATTAAAAGACTAATACGTTTTTATAATGTTCAATCTAACATTGAAAATTCTGATTTAATACTTATTCAAACTTAACACACAAATAACAACTTATTAACGAGGACTTTATGTCAAAACTTCGCACCGAAACGGTCACAGAGGTTCATCACTGGAATGACTCTCTATTTAGTATCAAAACCACTCGTGACGATGGCTTGCGCTTTCGTAATGGCGAATTTGCGATGATTGGACTTGTTGTTGATGGCAAGCCACTATTACGCGCTTATTCAATCGCCAGCCCTAACTATGAAGATCATTTAGAATTTTTCTCTATTAAAGTTCAAGATGGTCCATTAACTTCACGCTTGCAACATATCAAAGTAGGCGACGAGCTGTTAGTCAGTAAAAAACCAACGGGTACACTAGTATTGGACGATCTGCTACCAGGTAAGAACCTTTACATGCTCTCTACTGGTACTGGTCTTGCTCCCTTCTTGTCACTAGCACGTGACCCTGAAGTGTATGAGCGTTTTGACAAAATTATCTTGGTACATGGCGTACGTCATGTTCATGATTTGGCTTATCGTGAAATGTTTGAAAATGAGCTGCCTAACGATGAAATCTTTGGTGAATGGTATCGCGAGAAATTCATCTATTATCCAACCGTTACGCGTGAAGAGTTTAGAAACCAAGGTCGTGTCACTGATTTAATGAAGTCAGGCAAATTGTTCGAAGATATTGGTTTACCGCCAATGAATAAAGACGACGACCGTGTCATGCTTTGTGGCAGCATGCCGTTTAATGCTGAGGTTTCTGCTATTTTAGATGACTTCGGCCTGACTGTTTCACCACGTATGGGTGTGCAGGCAGATTACGCAGTTGAGCGTGCCTTTGTCGGTTAGAATGATGCTATTTAGCATCATTAGAATAAATAAAAAATTGTATAAAATAATACTTGACGCAAGTAAATAGGCTGCTATAATACGCAGCCTATACAGTCAACACTGTAGCCCAATTAGATAATATTTAGTCAATAACTATTATCACCTAACATGCCAGTGTGATGGAATTGGTAGACATGACGGATTCAAAATCCGTTGCCTTTAAAAGCGTGTCGGTTCGAGTCCGACCACTGGTACCAATACTTCAAGCTAAGTGCTTGATAGCTAAAAGATTAATCTCTGATTGCCTTTTAGCGTGTACATCACAGTGTACACTCTGATAAGATTTCGCACTTAACTTGATAAATCAGCCTCCTTAATCGGAGGTTTTTTTATGTCTGCCCTTCCCCAACTTTGTATTGTGCTCATGTTTGAGATCACACCTAACTTCGCTCATTATTTTGCTAAAATTAAGCGTTTATCGCGCGCTTTTTTGTGCGTATTGTCTGTATAACCAGTCATATCGATGTTACGGTTTATTTTTTTCTTAATAGTCCTCAAAGGGCACGCGAGAATGAGCGAAATATGAGCGCCTATTCAACTCTAACCTGAATAATATGTACGTTTTCACGCGCACAAAAGCGCACATTTCACGCATTCTTGATTATTATTAATATGCGTTTTTAATGCATTTTCTTGCATTGTGCCTAGTAATCTTATCCGACTTGCCATCTGATCCTATAATGCGATGATTCCATCTATTTTTTGGTGCGTTGGTGCATGCTTGATTCCGCTATAATGGTTTGCTACTTTTGCACCAGTTCCATAAACGCCTCTTTTGGTTAATAACTTTTCATTGCTTAGTGCCTTATTTCCCTAAACAAGCTTCCTAACGCTGTTAGGTTTCCGTCTTCACGCCTTTGTGTGTATAGCTGTCTCCACTTTATCGGTTTCTAAAACTGACAAGAAATGTTTCCTGATTATCGTCGTTTTCGTCATAATCACAGGCTAAGGATGACGATAATTGACGATAATTGACGAAATAGTCTAATCACAAGGCAAAAAAAAGCAGACGATAAGCGTCTGCTATAGGTAAAGTTAAAAACAATCAGGATTCAAAAGGCGCTACCACTGACTATCAGATCTCTTTTAAAGTTTGGATTTCAGGTAAGGCTTGATCAAGTAAGTCAACGATGCGCCGCTGCTCAGCCAATGGTGGTAGAGGAAGTAGATACTCTTTAACAAAGTCAGTGCCTATACGCTGTTGCCCTGCTGTCCCTGTGAACGTTGCTACTCCATCGTTTATAAATGTAGGATTTTTGACAAAGTACAAAAGGTATTCTATATCAATGTGGTCATTGAAATTTCTCAAAACATGAAACTCTGTTGTTCCAGCTCCTATACCATTAGGAATATTGGAAATTACAGCAGACTTGAGGTTTTGAAAGCAGGGTGTGATTTTGGCAAAAACTACATCGTTTTCTGCAAAATGCGTATAGCCTGTTTTAATGCTCATCCATTTTCTAACTTCAAAATCAAAAATGTTTTTGTAGCCTGCTTCAACAAGCTTCATTGGTACAAAAGCTGCTTCTAAGTTGTCTTCAGCTTTATTTCTTGGATTCACTATAACAACCTCACCCAACCTCACCCACTCCCAATTATCTGGAATATCAAACGGTTTTTCTTCCTCGCTGATTGGTGGTAAGGTTTTTGAGCGTTTGATCTCACCAGCTTTAATCAGCTTTTGCTTTTCTATTTCTATATCCGTTAATAGATCGCTGGCATAACCATCCTTAGTAGCGTCTTGCTGGGTTAATTTGCCCTCTATAGCGGCTTGAAGTAGTGAGGCTTGCATCTGATTAGGAAACGCCAGTTGTAATCTGTGTAGCTCATCCTCATCCGTTTGTAGGCTATCTATCTGTGCTAATACTTCTTTAAGCTTTCTGACGATACGCTGTTGTTCGGCTAGGGGTGGTAAGGGTATCATCAACTCTTTAGCCTTACTTGCACTCAACCCTTCTTTAGTCCCACCTACCTGAACATCCATTATACTTTTAAATATGAATGGGCTAATCAAGACGGTGTGAACAAAATATCTAATTCTAGGTTCAAATTGTCTTAAAGTTAAGACGTGTTGATTCGTATTCCCTACATCAAAATCGTCAGGTACGATACAAGCACGACCAATAGATGCACCTGTAATATTTAGCAAAATATCTTTAGCAAAAATAGCACCGTTAGGCTTTTTCTTATGTGTAGCTTCATCTATAAAGGCTACGTTGTCTAAAACTAATCCATCATTGTGAACATTCTGAGAACGTATAAAACTTACACCCTTTTCTTTATATACAGCTTTACCGCCCGCAGGTGTACTACCTGAACTCACTTTCAAGCATAGATCACCCAGTCGCACCCATTCCCAATTATCAGGAATATCAAAAGGCTGCTCTTCCTCAGTAATATCAGGTAGTGACTTTTGCCGCTTAATCTCGCCTGCCTTTATTAAGCGCTGTTTTTCTGCTTCTATCTGTATCAATAAGTCACGGGCATTGCCGTCATCTTCGCGCTGATCGGTCAGTTTGCCTTCTATGGCGGCTTGTAGCACCGCTTTACGCATCTTGTCTGCTAAGGCTTGGGTATTGGTGTTCTTTTTAGGTCGTGCCATGATAATGCCTTACTGTGATGATGAATGCAGCTCTACGCTTATGGTTGCAGGTTCAGCTAGATCTGCCTTGTTTAGATCCAGTCCAATCAGATTTGCGATACTCAGTAGCTGCTTATCAATACGGCGGTTTAGCTCTTCGCGCTTGTCATGAAACTGGCGGATAGTGTCCTCAGGGCTTAGCACTTCATCTTCTATGCTTGGATAGCCGCATAGATCAAGGTTATAGCTGACTTTGGTTTCTTTAACGATGGTCTCATTGCCGTCTTTATCCGTAACCGTTTTTAGATTGATGACTTCTGATTTGATGTCATCAGGCGTAAAAGCTTGGGCTTTGTAGGTATCGGTCTCAGTGTCTTTAATCTCTTTACGGTCATGCCACCACGCCACGGCTTCATCAAAATGCTCAAGCTTCATGGGGCGGGTTTTACTGAAGTTTTTTTGACCTTCAGGCATATCTAAGCGATAAAACCAGACCTTATCCGTCTTTTTACTATTATCAAAAAATAAGATATTGGTAGTGATACTGGTATAAGGGGCAAACACGCTATTCGGCAAGCGCACGATGGTATGTAGATTAAACTCTTCGATTAGTTTGGCTTTGATAGCCGTTTTTGCACCGTCAGTACCAAACAAGAAGCCGTCAGGAATGATCATAGCGGCGCGGCCACCGCCTTGTGCGATAGATTTTAGACGATACATAGCGACTGACATAAACAGATCGGCGGTTTCTGAGCTTTGCAAATCGGCGGGAAAATTAGTTTTGATCGTCTCGCCTTCTGTACCCCCGTATGGCGGATTCATGATCACAATATCAAATAAGTCATCATGGCTATATTCACGGACATTTAGCTGTAGAGCGTTACCATGATGGATTTGTGGGCGGTCAATATCATGTAATAGCATATTGGTGACAGCTAACAGATATGGCAGTGGCTTTTTCTCAATGCCGTAGATACTATCTTTATAGTTTTGATTGTCTTCAGGCGTACTTACGCTTGGCTCTAAATGCTTTAAAACTGAGGTCAAAAATCCGCCCGTACCGCAAGCAAAGTCGGCGGCGGTCTCACCCAGCTGTGGGTCAAGCATCTGAACAGTAAAGTCGGTCACCGCACGCGGGGTGTAAAACTCGCCAGCATTACCCGCGCTTTGTAGGCTCTTTAGGATGGTCTCGTAGATCTCACCGAACGCATGACGGTCTTTATAGGTTTCAAACTCTATTTTATTAATCTCATTGATCACTTGGCGCAGTAGTACACCATCTTTCATAAAGTTATTGGCGTCTTCAAATACTTTTTTGACTACAACCTTACTCATAGGCGTGTCGGGAGTGATGGTAATGCCTTGTAGCGCTGGGAATAGCTCATTGTTGACAAAGTCTAGTAGCTCATCACCTGTTTTGGCTTTGCCGTCTTTGTCGTCCGCTGCCCAGTTCTGCCAGCGATAGTCACTTGGGATAACTGACTGATAATTGCCACTTTCATCATTAAATTCCCAATTATCTTCTTTAACGTCATAGACCTTTAGGAATAAAAGCCATGTCATCTGCTCGATACGCTGGGCATCGCCATTGATACCGCTATCACCGCGCATGATATTTTGAATATTTTTAACAAAACTGCCTAAACTCATGGGTATTCCTAGTCTATGGTTTTTAATCTTTCACATTATTTACAAACAGCATTATGCTGCTTCTAACGCATATATCTCTTCTTGCAGTGCTCTGACGGCATCAAGATATGCTTGTTTGCCGCCGAACAGCTTTGCGATATTCTTTGGGCTATCAATCTGCTTAAAGGGGTCAATAGACAGTAAAGTCGTGTCTTGTAGTGACAACACGCCATCATCCATATATTTGTGTAGTAGCGCATTTAGGACTTGCTGGCAGGTGTCATCGTATTGATATAGATAGCCGCGCTTTTTGACCTTTTTGACACGCTCAGCGCGGGTTAATGGCGGCTTATCATAGGCGATGTGTAATATCAGGTCAAACGGGTCTAAGTCTTTATTTCCTGCTACTTCTTGTAGCACTTCAAGTAATACGCCGTGTTCTGCTAACTGGTCGATAATAGCTTGTTTTTTATCCGCCGATTTCCATGCGCTTAAGAAGTTATCAAGGGTTGCATACTCAGATAAGATATTCTTTTTGCTATAGTCGATCAGGCTTTCTGTGACCAGCTTGCCATTCTCGTCATAGAATTTTACGTGTTCGGATGCAATACTCACATCCACACCATTAACCCGTATTTTTTTGACGCGCTCACCGCCACCAGTAGGCGGCACAAAGGGTTTACCGCCGCTAGCGGTGCTATCGCCTGTGGGTGTGGTTTCCTCGCCGTTTTCCCAGTCGTCTTGATCGTCTTTGGTGTCCTCGCTGACTTCTTCAGCATCATCAATATCGCCGCCTGCTGGCACTTCCATAATCTGTACGGGTGCACCATCAAAGTCTTTATCAGCAAACAGCTTAGTCACGCCGCGAAAGTCCATGATAGTAAAGTAGAGCTTGCCAGCGTCTTCTTTTAAGCGCGTACCGCGCCCAATGATCTGTTTGAACTCCGTCATTGAGCCTATATTACTATCTAACACGATAAGCTTACAGGTCTTACAATCAACGCCTGTGGTCATAAGCTTTGAGGTAGTGACAATGGTGGGATAGGTCTCTTTTACGTCAATGAAATTATCAAGCTGCTTTTTACCTACTGGATTGTCACCTGTGATACGCATTACATACTTGGGATTATCTCTGACCATGTCCGTATTTTCATTAACTAGCGCTTGGCGCATACGTTCAGCGTGGTCAATATCGACACAAAATACAATCGTTTTGGCAAAGCGGTCATTGCTCTTTAGCCATTCGGTAATACGCTTAGCTACGGTCTGAGTACGCTCATCTATGATTAGCTTACGGTCATAGTCTTTTAGATTGTATTCTCGATCTTCGACAGCATTGTCTTCTATGTCTTTCTTACCCTTTTCAGGTCGCCAGCCTTTATCATCTTTATCAAGATGCACGCGGATCACTTTAAACGGTGCTAAAAAACCATCTTGAATACCTTGTTTTAAGCTATAGGTATAAACTGGCTTCCCAAAATAGTGAATGTTACTAACCTCTTTACTCTCTTTTGGTGTGGCGGTTAAACCAATTTGTGTAGCGCTACTAAAATAATCCAGTACGCGCCGCCATAAGGATTCTTCTCTTGCGCTACCGCGGTGGCACTCATCAACCACGATCAAATCAAAAAAATCCGGCTTAAACTGTCTGAATGGCTCTTCTTCGGCTTCACCTGCCATTTGCTGGTACAAGCTCATATAAATCTCATAAGCGCTATCAAGCTCGCGTCCTTGCACCTTAGTGATGACTTTTTCAAAGGGCTTAAAGTCGTTTTGGATGGTTTGATCAATTAAGATATTGCGATCAGCCAAATAAAGCACTTTCTTTTTTAACCCCAACTGCTTAAGCCGCCAGATGATCTGAAAGGCGGTATATGTCTTACCCGTTCCCGTTGCCATCACTAACAATATCCGGTTTTGACCACCCGTGACCGCTTCTAAGGTGCGATCAATCGCAATACGCTGATAGTAGCGCGGCTTCATGCGCTTAAAGCTATCAAAGTAATACGGCTGCCGGATGACTTCTTGTTGGGTTACATTTAGGTCTTTGACCGCGCTGTAGCGCTCAAACAAGGCATCATGCGTTGGAAACTCACTCATTTTAAGTTCACGCTCACTGCCTGTAAGCATATCGTGTTCTAAAAACCCTTTGCCATTCGTCGAGTAAGCAAAAGGCACATCTAAGATAGTCGCGTATTCAATGGCTTGCTGCATACCATCACCTACCGATATATAGCCAGCTTTTGCTTCAACAATCGCAAGCGGTGTCTCAAGATTGGTAGTGGTCAGTAAATAGTCACAAAACTTTCTATCTTTGCGTTTAGTAGTATTGCCGCGCACCATTACTTCACCATCAATAAAGTAATATTCAGTAAAGATCTGCTCAACCTGCCAGCCTGCATTAAATATTGCGGGGTTAATGTGTCGCAGTCTCGCGTCTGACTCGGTTTGTCTTTTTTTGTCTAGCATACGTTCAGCCTTCTAAGCCGTGAGTTATTAATTGATATTTACAAGTTTTTATTAGCTGTTAGTCACAGGCTATATCAAAGTGACAGTATTATTAGGCATCTTAGCGATAATGCTTACTTCACCGCCCATTGCGCTAATATAGTTTTGCAAGGTCGATAGCTGAATATCTTTGCCACTTTCAACCTTTGAGATATTAGCCTGTGACACTCCCATCAAGGCGGCAAGATCCGTCTGTTTTAAGTCCATAGCGCGGCGCAGTTTGGCAAGCTCGATGGATTGGCTTAGTATATTGGCTTTATTTTTAATGCGCTGCTGTCTATCGGCTGGCAAGGCTGCCATTAGGTCATCTAGTGTAGTCAAGTGTGTCATAAGAAACCCTTACTTTATATTTTTCCTCATCATACAACAATACAGTTATATTATGTCGAGTTTTAGGCTATTGGTTTCAGTCCATTGTCCACTATCATCACGTTAGAAGCATAAGCCACAAAAAAAGGCAGACGATGCACGCCTGCCCTTTACTAATTAGATTGTAAGTTTAATGACTGAGCATGTAATCATTTAACCCTTGAATAGTATCTGCAGGTAATTCTCGCATTCTGCCATGATTAATAACTCCAGTAGGTACCCAAAGAAACTGCCCACCAATACCTTTAGTCTCTGCCCAGTTGATAAACTTATCAGCCGCTATTTCAAATTCAGGCGTGGTGCGTTCCACAGTCTCAAACATATTATTAAAATACACCCATTTGTTAGCGCGTAAATCCTGCTCTAAGCGCTCAGTTTCCCAGTCATTGAGGGATAGCACCATCTGATACCGTTTGCGCCAGTCACGCCGTTGTATGCTCACTGGTGCTTTAGCATATAGTAGCTGACTTCGCTTCTCTGCAATCATATCATCAATGACAGACAAAGCTACTGACCATCGAGTAGGTAGCGGCTCATCGTTTGCAGCGGACTGTGATAAAACTTCGATGATCTCAGGCTTATACTCTCTTAGTGCGTTGATGACAGACGGAGTGACAATATTTATATCACCTTCGTAGTGCAAGCCGTCATCATCTACCCATAGACTCACGCCTTGATATTCTAATTGACTGATAATGTCGATAGCATTCATAAGCACCCCCGAACGATTTCATCTGTTACAAGTTCGCTGCCATGTGTTACATCATTTTTTGTATTATTTGCCGCTTTTTTGCCGTTACACACACTTGCATTACTAGTGAGGGGGTTTCTAAGTGTTACACCGTTACAACCCTTGTCCTGTGGGGCTTTCGGCTGATTTCTAAGTGTTACATCATCTACCTTTGTAACGCTTCGGTTTTCGCTGTATCCCTTGCTATTATTAGCTTGTAACGTTGTAACACTTCGAATAGGGGCATCTGGCAAGTAACGCTTAAAAGCATCTTGAAAATAGGCAATATCGTAACCCCTTCTATTACCATTAGCAGTTCGCATCTGCTTTGGTGAAATACCGTATTCACCTAAACGGTTGGATACTTGCTTTTGTGTGATTGGCTTACCTCGATTATAGGTTGCCCAATTCATTTCAGGATCAGCGCATAAAGCAGTTATTAAATCGTCACTAAATATACGTGTGGCTTTTTTTAGCTCAAACACGGCTTTAATATCCATGAGTAACTGCTCATTTAAGCTCGGCTCATCGTGTTCAATACCCGATATTTCGATACAAGCATCATTAGCACGTTTGAGCCAGTCATCACCTAGTACCGCCGCAACCTTTAGCAGTATCTCCCAGTTATCTTGCATACGGTCGTTTATGGCTTGCGGTAGTGTCGGCGTGACCTCTTTAACAATTAGTAAATTATCATCACTCCATCTTGCCAGCTTTGCTTTGATAGTGTTTGTAGTATCACGTGATAAGTCGCGCACACGGTCTCTATGCTCATTGTTGAGCTTGCGGCGTAGCGTCAAACTAATTGATCTATCCATTAATGTACTAGGTATTTTCCCAATGCCTGATAGCGCTTTTGCACCATAGACATAAAACTCTTTTGGTTCGTTATCATCACCAGCACAGCGGATAATATAAGGATTGTCACGGCTGTGCCCTGCATTCAATACGCCGCGCAAGTCCTCATTATCATTCACAAAAGTATCAACTTCATCAATAATCAATGTGGGATTATATTTTTCAATACAGCGAAACAACGCCGCCGCTGTAATATTAGACGATGGTAAGGATCGCTTACTCATTAATGCTATCAGTGTTAGCAGTTGAGATTTACCACACCGCTTCTCAGGGGCATTAATCCATGCAATAGGTGCTATGTGACTGGCTTCGATTACCCATGTAAAGATAATCCATAAGGTTGAGGCAATCGCTACCGCATCAGTGCAAGCGATATGCTGCGTCACTAACTGATATATCTCATTAGCCACCGCTGCCCCATCAACTGGCTTTTGGTAAGGCTCAGTATCAATCACAAGACTTTTAGTTGTTTCAGCTTCTAGCTCAGTTCTAGCTTGCTTGACCAACTTATCAAGTGTACCTACTGACATATTATTCAATGCTTTGGCGGACTCGCTACGCCTTAATTGATATTCAAGCTCAGGCAGTGCCGCCAGTTGTTCGATGATACTTTGCGCTAACTCAGGCGTTACTTGCTCACCCTCATATGGTAAAATTAAGCTTGATGGCTCGGCTATGTCATCTGCTAAAAGACTTACAAGCTGCTCATCTTTAAAGATGGGTAGCTTTTTTATTGCATCGACTAGATCATCGTTTGTCATATCAGGCTTAGCTTGCCGCTGTATTGCCACCCAGTCCACAATATCGCCTTTCTCAGGCAGTCCTAGATTATCAATATCTATAACCTGAACATCACAATCAAGCTGGCTTAGCGTCTGATACAGCGCGGTAAGCCACTTCGCGCCAGCATCATCATTATCAGCCCACAAGCACACGCTGCGAGCCTTTAGCGGCTCCCAGTGATACTTATCAATTTGTGTACTACCGCCCGATGTGGTGGCGATAAGGCCCAGTGATTGGGCAAGCTCGGCTTTTTGCTCACCCTCAAAAATATAGACCATTGATGAAGCATCACGCGCTAGGTCGTGAAGTAAGTAAAGCGGCTTTTTGCCGCCACCCTCAGGATAAACGATACTAAAATCAGGATCTTTCATTTGCCATTTACCGCTACTATCTTGACTGATAGAACGAATGTACTTATCACCAGTATTAAGGTTCTTTAACCTCGGTTTGAAGCAAAGACAAGCGCCGTCCTTGTCAGTGTAGATATGCAAGTGAGTAGCAGTAAATCCCTTATCTTTTTGAGACTGGGTAACTTGTGCGGCGTATGCTTTAGCCGCTTCAATAGTTTTTGTATTATCTATCATCATGCCCCCTCAATCAGCTGTAATGCGCGACAAGCGTCTATAAAACTAACGCTATGCCATTGCATATAAAACCCGATACGGTCGCCAGTAGCGCCGCAAGCGTGGCATTTATAGCCGCCATGCTCTCGGCTTACGCCCATTGAAGCGTGTTTGTCATCATGAAAGGAACACTTGACCATCTGCCAACCGCGACCGCCTTTGATTTCAATATTAAATTGACGGTAAAAGTCGCTCGGATTGGGCAGCCGCGACTTGTTGACCTTGCCGCGCTTTGCGGCTTTGGTGTTTGGTTGCGCTGTCTGTGCTGATTGTGATTGCTGCTTGAGGCTTGATAAGTGATTACGGATAAAGTGGCTCATTATGTGCCCTCCTTTGCCATCGCCTGCGCGGTGTCGTCTGTCATCGCAATGACAAGCGGCATTGGCTGGCACGATGGCATAATCAGCATCAAAAACAAGGCAATCAGCGCAAGCAGTGGTACCAGCACACGCCTTGTAAAAGGACGTGATGATGGCGCAGTAGCGGCGCTGTGGTGTGTGGGGTGTGGTTTAGTATGGTCATCATGCATCGCTTGATACCTCCATTTGTGGTAGTAATACAAGCTCGCTTAGCATGATGCTAATTTCGGCGGCGTACTTATGATTAGCCAGTAGCGCGGTGCGAACGGCAACCACGATGCCCTTTGATGCTGGGTCGTGGATTTCAATCATGTTCAGCGCATAGGCAAGGCTTTCACAATCGCTTGCTACGTCCTGAACACAGTCGTTGATATACTCGATTTGGTGGCTATCGGCTGCCACAAGGCGCGGCGCTAGAATACCGTTTGATTGGCTCATTACGCGCCCTCCCCATCATTGGCGGCGGTCTGAGCTTCAAGCCACTCAATCACGTCTTTATTGCGCCATGCGGTGATACCACCCGTTACGCGGATTGGTTGGGGAAATTGACCAGATTTTGCAAACTTCCATAAGCTGGCGCGTCCGAATGGTAGTAGAGGCAAAATATCTTTGGCACGTGATAAGCCTTGCGGCGGTAGGATGTGATTTTGTTCTAAATTTTTATCTTTCATAGGGTGACTCTCTTAATATAATTTAATAAATTACGTGCCAGCCACAAATAAAAAGGTATAAGAGACCTACTCCGCCTCGATATGGTTGAAGCAGAATAAAGGTAAACCGATATTTTTTGTAAGCGACTGAACGCTATATTGGACGTATGATTACGTCATTAAGAGAGGGGAAATGATACCTATTAGGGATATTTAGCAGTTGCCAAAGAGAAACTGTCTTGGCATTATAGGTGTGTATTTATTATAAATAAATAATAAATACCTAAGCCTACTAAAGACAAATCCCTGATATAGCTCATCCCTCTCTTTTTTTGGTGATTGGTTATGTCATGGTTTTACTCCTCTTTGTTGGTTCTCATAAAATAGGTGGGCGGTAAGTTGCTCTCTAGTCGCCAAACTTATCAAGCGACTTATCCGCTCCACTCTATTCACTTTTCAATACCTATATTTATTCATACTATGCATGAATATTCATAAGAATAGTGTCCTGTACTAAGTAAGACTAATTTACATTGTTTTAGCCTAAATTTCTATTGTACTCAAGGTAGTAACTCACTCCAAATTATCGAAAATCTATATGCAGTAAGCATTAGACAAGCAAAAAGATATGAAAAATAATTTTTTCGATGTTTGAAAAGTAATTTTTATCATACAGTTTTGATATCATTTTGCCTCATTCTCGGCATTTTTATCACATTATCTGTCTTACCAGTTTTTAAGTTATCAATATAATCTGACCACTCTTGCATCATCTGCGAGCGCTCCTCTACAAACTCCCACCTATCATAAGCGGTGCCGTTTGGGTCTCTAGTGATATGTCCCAGCGCCATCTCAATCACATCCTTATCATACTTGAGCTTGTGCCTGAGCATGGTTCTAGCAGATGCCCTAAAGCCGTGGGCGCAGTGTGTGCCTTGATACCCTAACGACTTTAGCGCGTCATTGGCGGCGTTCTCGTTGATGATGTTGTTCTTGGTTGCCGTATCGCTATGAAATACATAGTCAGTGTGACCAGTGATAGCTTGCTGCGCTTTTAGTATCTCAACCGCTTGCCGTGATAGAGGCACAATCATGTCTTTTACCATGCGTAGCTTGCTGGCTCCGTGTCCTTTCATCGGTTGTAAATCAATCTGCGCCATATCAAGGTTAACATCCGACCAGCGCAGGCGGCGCAAGTCACCATTACGGATAAATAGCAGTGATAGCAGCTTGATAGAGTGAAAGACGCTGTCGTGAACAGTACCTTTTAGTGTCTCAACATCACGCATCAGCTGCCCAAATTCTGACGGAGTGGTAATAGATGGGCGGTTGCCGTATCGGTAGCTATCAAGCATTGGCTTAACAATTCTTGCGGGGTCATTGGTAGCATAGCCGTGTACGATTGCATGATTAAATATATCGCTAGCAATCACAGCACACCTATCCGCTTTATCGGTTGGTGTACCATCATCTTTTAGTGAATTGGCTTGAATATCTCTTAATACTTCAAGCATTTGCAGCGGCTCAATATCTCCGATAGGTGTATCGCCTAAATATGAACATAACAACTCATAACGTCCATGCTTGCGCTTCAAGGTAGTAGCTTTCTGCTTGTTTTTTAGCTGCTCAAAATGATGCCACGCGACTTTTTCAAAGGTGCTGGCAAGTGATTTATGCTCGTCTTTGATTTGCTGCTCACGGTGAGCTTTGGGGTCGATGCCTTGTTGTAGCAGCTGCTCATATTCAAGGCGCATGGCGGTAGCGTGAGCGAGAGTAACGGCTGGATAGCTGCCCAGTGATAGCTTGTGCTTAGATTTCATGACCGGATGAGTATAACGATATAGCCACAGCTTTGCGCCTGAGGCGTTGACGCGTAGAAATAGCTTAGGATGACCTGAGACCTTGCAGAGTATTTCGCCTTTGGTTGGCGGCATGATGCTCTTAATGGTTCTATCAGATTTGATAGTAATAGATTTGGTCGTCATGTGAACGTGTACCCTCAGCCTTAGCGTGTACATCGCAGTGTACACTATGACACTAGATTGAGGTGAACATCTTTAGACCGATTTAGACAGTAAACAAAAAGCCCTTACTCTAGAAACCTTTAAAATAAGGGCTTCACGATTAGATATTAGATTGTTACAGATTGTTATGGACAATGGAGCAAAATATTTATGGTTCCGACCACTGGTACCAATATTTAGTACAAACTAGCCTCCTTTATCGGAGGTTTTTTTGTGCTTATTATATTTGTTTTAACAAATTCCTAGCTTGTTTATATCGATACTTCAAATGGCATGACAGCGCTTATCTTAATCGGTACCGCATAACTCCATGGCATGCCAGCACTACAATAAAAATACCCATCATTAAATGACACAATATAAGCGGTAAAATCATTACCACACTGATCCATCATCGCTTGTTCATCGCTTTCATCACACACTGCGCACCATATTTTTTTATCACCCCGCGCTAGCATTGCTCGTGTCAAATCGCTCCCTTTTAATTCATGACTCATTATCAGCTCCTTAATTATCTTGAACTTTCTCATTACTATTTTTTTAGAAAGTTAATTTACCAGTATTCAATTCATAAGTTTGGTATGAGCTATAAACAATGTCTTATCAGGTAAATACAATTCCTATAAAAGACCATTTATTACTTTCATAACTATTGATTATCGTGGTTAATATATTGTAAAACGATAGCATTAGAACTGTAATATACAACTATAATATTCATGATGGAAGGCGATAATATTCAGACAGGCGGTATGGAAAATCTGAAAAACTTGAGGTATGCGCCATACAGAATATATATTAGTGAACATATGTTAACCATATTTAATCTATTAGTATTTTAACGCCATATATCTCTGACTATTAACCTTACACTATATTTAATTATTGATATATAAATTATTCACATATTGCCATATTTTTATGGTTCTATATTCGAAAAATCTCTTTATAGTTTAATAATCGATACTGAAACAGAAGTATTGAGTGATGTAAAATATCAACCATGAAAACTCCTACAGCATCCAGTCCACGTAAAATCATTCATATAGACATGGATGCGTTTTATGCCAGTGTAGAACAACGTGACTTCCCAGAATTACGGGGCAAACCACTAGTGGTTGGTGGAGATCCAAATGGTCGCGGTGTTGTAGCAGCGGCTAGCTATGAGGTACGTCAGTTTGGAGTGCGCTCAGCCATGTCTTGTTATGAGGCTCGCAAACGTTGTCCAGAAGTCATATTTGTCAGACCACGTTTTGAAGTATATCGAGCTGTTAGCAGCGATATTCGCAATATCATGTACAGCTTAACGCCTCATGTTGAGCCATTATCGCTAGATGAAGCTTATCTTGATGTCACTGGTCTTACCGTACATAAAGGCTCAGCAACATTGATGGCCAACTGGTTAAGAGCACAAATATTACAACATACAGAATTGACCGCTTCTGCTGGCGTGTCCTTCAACAAAATGTTGGCCAAGATTGCCTCTGACATCAACAAGCCTAACGGCACCGCTATTATCACACCAAAAGACGCTGATGCTTTTATCAGTACACTGCCTATTGAACGATTTCATGGAATAGGTAAAGCAACGGCAAGACGATTACATGCGATGGGCGTGACTAACGGTGCCGATCTACGCCGTGTGTCAGCTAATGTATTGATTAATGAATTTGGTAAGCGAGGACAGTTTTATCATGATATCGCTCATGGTCGGGATGAACGCGCTGTTAAATCTGAGCGCCTGCATAAGTCTGTTGGTTCGGAGACTACTTTTAGAGAAAACCTAAACGATGACACGGCGTTACGTGTACAAATCTATGAACAAAATGCGGATGCCTTCGCGCAACTGCACAAAAAAAATCTCATCGCTCATACTATAACGCTCAAGGTTAAGTATGCCGACTTTACTCAGATTACCCGTACGCACACGCTAACTACCGCTTTTAGTAGCGCTGAATCTGCACATTACTGGTTAGACAAGTTATTCTTAGATATTCCGCGCCAGCTCCCTATCCGACTAGTCGGGGTCACTTTTTCGTCATTGACACCTGCAGCCCAACTATTGCCTCAATTAAATTTATTTGAGTAAAATAAGCAAAGACTAACGTAATAAACATTAGGACAGTTAAATATTATTGCTTAGGCTATTCAAATGTGTTTTGTGCACTTTGACTACTTAGTAAAGCAACCTTTTATAGCAGTATTTCTGCTACAATTATGCCAAAATTTCTATCCATTTAAAGACTGATTATGACCAACGCTCACACTGCATCTTCCGATTCTAATACTCCGCTTGATACCGATAACAATAGTGACGTCTTAGATTATCTAAGCGTGGAAGATTACGACTATGACCTACCAGATCGTTTGATTGCGCGATATCCATTAGCGCAGCGTTCTGCTTCAAAACTTTTGTACTTGCCTGCTCACACTGACACAAATGCTACCCCTGTAGAAGACTGTTTGTTTTCTGAGTTGCCTGAATTATTAGACGTTGGAGACCTGATTGTATTTAATGATACAAAGGTGATGAAGGCACGCCTATTCGGTCAAAAAGATACTGGCGGTAAACTTGAGGTTTTGATTGAGCGATTGGTTACTGTCTCAGACTTAGATATAACGACACTGCATTTAGAAGATTCAAATAATGAATCAGTCAACCAAGAACATATTGCTCTTTGCCATGTAAAAGCCAGTAAAGCACTAAAACTTGGTCAACGTTTTCAACTGGCCGATGGTCATATGAGTGGCGCAATGATTGGTCGTCAGGACAACTTGTTTATTTTAGCCTTTGATGCGCCAATTTTGCCTGATTTAGAAATTTATGGTGAGCTACCTATCCCGCCCTACTTTGAACGTCATGCTGACGATACCGATAATACTCGTTATCAAACGGTGTTTCATGATCCTGCTAAGCTTGCAAGTGTCGCTGCACCGACAGCAAGTTTGCATTTCGATGACTTGGTGCTCAATAAGTTGGCAGAAAAAGGCATCAATACTGCTTTTGTGACATTGCATGTTGGCGCTGGTACCTTTGCGCCAGTTAAAACAGACAATCTACTCAATCATACTATGCACAGTGAGTATGCACATTTGCCACAAGCAACTGCTGAGCTGATTAATCAGACGCATGCAAATGGTAATAAGATCATCGCGATTGGTACTACGGTGACTCGCGTCCTTGAAACGGCGTATCAAAAAAAAGCTATCAATGGACAAGCACTCTCTAGCTGGTCAGGGGACACGGACATCTTTATTTATCCAGGGTTTAAATTCGGTGTTATTGATCGACTGTTAACAAACTTTCATTTACCCAAATCGACTTTGCTAATGTTGGTATCAGCTTTTTCTGGAAAAGCATCGATTGAACATGCCTATCAACATGCTATTGAAAAAGAATATCGATTCTTCAGCTATGGCGATGCGATGTTACTTGACAAGAAAATAAGCTGAACATTAAATAAACATTTATGCATTGGACGCAACAGTTGTGAAATAAACTGGTAAACTAAACCGTACTTTGTTATAACAGCAAAGATAACTTATTTTGTAAAGGACTGCTCATGTCTTGTCATTTATCTCGTCGCTTGACTCCTGTACATCGCGCGGTATCGATGGCATTACTTTATTCTGTAGGTTTGGCCGCTATTATTCCAAGCGCGCAAGCGGCAACTATCGGTAAGACAGTCGTTAGTTCAGCTCAGCATGAACCTTTGAGCGCAAGTATCGTAGTCACCGACATACGAGCAGCTGATTTTTCAGCGAGCTTGGCTAACCCTGTCATCTATCAACAGATGGGATTGACGCCGACTGATTCAATGCAGGTGCGCTTTCAAGCAACTTCAGCGACTAGTGGTCAGGTATTAATCAGCACATCACAGCCTGTGTCCAAGCCTTTTGCTGATTTGGTGTTGTCGATCAATGATAATGGGCAGCAAAATGTCGTACCAAAAACATTATTAATGCCGTTAAGCGATAGTCTACCGATTAATAAGACTCCAGAAAACATTGTCAAAGGTACAAAAAAACCTAATTTACCTAGTGTTTCTGCAAGCACAGTTAAACCGTTAACCGTAAGAAAAGGTGCACCGCCGCCGCTAATATCAGTATCTAACGCTGCTGCAAATAAACCAGCTCTAGCAAACATAGCAACAGTTGACTCTTCTATTTCTAGATCAGTGTCTAACATACAAGCTCCGACAGTGACAGCTACTTCGCAGACTAGCAACCTTACTTACGCGCCTAGTCGTCTTGATAATGGGCTCTTAAATAGCGACTCTGATATAAAAAATGCTAGCAGTAATGCAAAGAAAACTGATAACGGCCTTAGTTCAGCGAACCGTTTAGATAGCAGTTTCTTAAATGCAAATAACAACACTGAAACTACGAAAGCTGTCATCAATGACAGCGATAAGGCAAGTATTAAAAATACTCTAATCTTAGATAAAGTATTGATTGATGAACCACTCGATACTCTAAATATTCAAGTCACACGGCAGATACAGCCGAGTCGTAAAAAAACAGATGCTGACACATCACCCGTATCTACTCCGACTACTAGCATCATCGCAAGCAATACTGAGAAAAATGATACTAGCGTCTTGGCGGCTTCTATTGACAATACAACGTCGAGAACTCCTAACAGCGCTACCAATAATGTACCTTCAAATGATAGAGCAACAGATAGCTCGACAATCAATCAATACCAAGTACAACGTAACGATAGCCTATGGATTATTGCTCAGCAGATCGCGCAAGAAAATAATCTAGATACTTCCATCGTGATGAAGCAAATTCAATCACAAAACCCTGATGCTTTTATCAATAAAGACGCAGATCAATTAAAAGCAGATGCTAAGCTTATTTTGCCTAGTTATGATGTTATACCATCACAGAAAAATCTAGAAGCGGCCATCGATGCACAAAGACAGTATATTCGCAGAGCAAATACAGCGGCGGTGCAAAAAACAGCTCAAAGACCTTTTAAAAAACCTTCTATAAGTACGCAAGCGGCCAAACGCCCTGAAAAAGCCACGACAACTAAAACACAAACCTTATCAAAAGCACAATTTTCTGTGCTTGCGCCCGGGCGAGATGGCAATGCAGATGGCACTCAAGCAAAAGCGGCATCAAACACAGGGAATGGTTTGAGTACAGATATATTAGCGACACTCAAAGCATCGCGGCAACAAGCAGCATCACAGGCCCAACGTTTATCAAGTACCAGTAGCACTCTTAGTAGTTATACTAAAAAAATTCAATTACAAAACCAAAAATTGGCTGAGCTGCAGGCTCGTCTCGAAAAATTACGCAATCAATAATTGCCTAACTGATTCATACATTAGATTGTGATCACAGGCGTAGGAATAACTATGGACAATATGCTATATATCATCGCCGGATTGGCGCTTATTCTGTTAGTGGCTGCTTTATTCTTGCGCAAAAATAAGGCGCAGAAATCGTCATCACCTTCGCCTATTAATGCAAGAAAAGATACGCCTACTCCATCACCAAAAGTAGACTATGATACTCCTACCCACACTAATGTCAGCAATAGCCATAAATTTGACCATATCACTATTGCACAGCGTTTTATGGATCAGCAGCGCTATGACAAGGCGGTCGAAACCATTAAACGTGGTTTAAGTGAAAAACCTCACAACAGTGCATTGTCTCTTAAACTACTCAGCATATACGCGACGATAAATCAGCCAGAAGATTTCAATCATATTTATGAGTCTATAAGAGCCCACAGTGATGAGAGCACTATTATTCATGCCAATGAGCTAAAGAGTTTATATTTCGAAGAACAGAATCCAGTAGTCGCGCAGACTTCAGAATTACCTGTAGAAAATACAACAAACTTTGAAAGTATAGACTTTGATTTGCCGCCGAGCAAAGTTGATACAGATGTAATATCTAATCATTCAGTTGTTGAAAATACTAACGATACTGTCATGAATGCGCCTATCGATAGCTTACAAGTGTCAGACGAAATTGACAATGTTAATCCTACTATCGAAACTTCGAATGATAGCTTTGATCTGACCCTCAACGATTTAGAGAATGATTTCAATGCGCCTAATGCGACAAATGAAACGCCTGTCATACCATTGGACAACGTAAACGACAACGTTTTAGAGACTTCTGCTAACGATAATATTAGTAATAACGAAAATGACGATCTTAGTGACTTTGAGTTTGACTTTGATTCATTTGACGACAATACTTCGACAGAAGCTTCTATAGAAGCTAATTCTTCGCATAGTAACGAGGCAACGGTACTAGAAGAAGACTTTATATTAGACTTCGATGATTTAGCAGCCGATGCAGACAAAGACAACGTCGTCACTAATGACATATCTACGAATTCAGAACAACACTCTTTTGATACTATTCAAAACAGTGAGGATGACTTTTCTTTATCTTTGGGCAGTCTAGATACATTAGATGACATCGATACTGTCTCCAATGACGACCTATCTACGACTGAAAACGACAGTGATTTCGATAATTTCATTCTGGAAAATACTGATTTTAGAAACAATACTTCTGAGAGTATAACCCTTGAAGAAGACAACTTTGTAGATATTAATCTTGAGGAACCATTACTCAATGATAATATCGAGGTTAATGATGTTAGCGATGTTGAAGAATCGAATATCGCATCTGCTACACCATTGAGATTTGATGACAATACGCTGATAGACGATGACTTTAATATCGATGATGCTGACTCTCTATTTGACACTCCGTCGACCACTACCCCAGTCTCTACAGCTGCACCAGTTGAGAGTGACACTCCTATTACGCCTCAAGAGACTGAGTCAGCAGAAGATTTCTCATCACGGTTCGCAGCAGATTTTGATTTCGTAAAGTCACTAGACAGTAATCAAGTGACGTTAGACTTGGCAGATCAATATCTGCAACTGGGTGAATATGACAGTGCAAAGCGTCTACTCAAGGAGGTGATAGCTCAAGGTAATAGTGAACAGAAACAGCAAGCACAGTTACTACTTGAACGTACTGCGTAGTTAATCGTCTAGTCTCTTATCAGCAAGTACTTCCTAATCACGGGATGCTTGCTGATTTTTTTTGCATTTAACTCTAATACTATCTATTATTGAACCCTTCAGCCATCGTTGCTCAATCCTCTAGCGCCTCTTTTCTTCCATAATTGTTTACTGTGTTGATACTATGCCATCTTCTGTTATGCTCAAAAACCTATCCGATCCTATTCAACTGATTTATGCTGGCGGTACCTTTGGTAGCTATGGCAGACCATTGGCGCCATTATCAGCAGAAGTGTTTTTGCCTACTCTACAAAAACTTTTGTCCGCGCAAGACAGTACGAATAACTTACCGACCGTCTCATGGTTGGAAAACGCCCTGATCAAAGACAGCAGCCAACTTACTCCTAGCGATTTTACGCATTTCTATCAACTACTACTGAATGCTTATGCCAAAGGTGATAGACGGTTTGTACTCATCACTGGTACGGATACGTTGAGTTACTTAGGCGCGTTTTTAGCAGAAGCTTTTGCAGGTAGTGATATTTGTATTGTTCTGACTGCAAGTATGCGCCCATTATTAGACAGTGAAATATTGCATTCCTATAACATCGACGAACATAGCGATGCTTGGGGCAATCTCAACGACTCATTAAAACTAGCCGCTGCTGGTGAGTCAGGCGTGAAGATTAGTTTTGGCGGCGAATCATGGCCTGCTCAAACGGTACAGAAAATTCACAGTCATGATCTGATGGCATTTACTGGTCATTCCCGCGCCGCTTATCCAGCCAATAGCTATATAAAAATTCTACCTGACACGCGTAGGCAACATTGGCTTGATGACCAACAAGACTTGCTGTCCAGTATTCAAACACGCGCTGAAAACGCGAGTGTTCATGCGCTATATTGCCTACCTAACGATGTTTCGATGATAAACAACCAGCTACAAGCTTTATTGTCGCAGCCACCATGTGGCATTATTCTATTAGGGTTTGGCGCCGGTAATATCCCTTATTCAGCTGCATTAGCAGAGACACTAACCCTTGCTCATGAGCGTGGACATATGGTGATATCAGCCAGTCAATGTCCATTTGGTGGCGTCAGCGATAGTTATGCGGCAGGCAGTTGGCAGTACGAGCATCATGTCATTGCTGGTGGACGTTTGACCATACCTGCTATTTATGCCCGATTACTATGGTTGCTACTTCGCTATGATAGTCCTGCAAGACGCAGACAGCGTTGGTTGAACAATATCAGTCAAACTGGCACTAGCATCAAAAAGCGCTAAGCGACTTTTAATTAACTCCCATTTTATAAGTTTAGAAACCCTAATGTCTGAGACTGAAATTATTGAAACTGCACCAACCTACACTTTAGCGATTGCTATTGAGTTCTTAGGAACTCATTATCATGGCTGGCAACGGCAACGAGAGGTTTTGGGTGTACAAGAAGCCTTAGAGACAGCTATCGGCAAAGTTGCCAATGAGCCTGTAGAAGTCATCGCAGCTGGGCGTACTGACGCCAGCGTCCATGCGAGCAATATGATTGCCCATTTTACGACTCATGCGTATCGCCCAACTCATAACTGGTTACGCGGTGTGAACAGCCTACTTCCCGATGATATTGCTCTACGCTGGATACAACCTATGCCAGCTGATTTTCACGCGCGTTTTGGTGCTATTGCTCGTCGCTATCGTTATATTACGCTCAACCAAGCACAGCGCCCTGCCATACTAAATCATCAAGTGACTCATATCTATGAACCGCTTGATTTAGAAGCCATGCAGCAAGCAGCAGCTGATATCGTCGGTACACACGATTTTAGCAGTTACCGTGCTGCTGCTTGTCAATCCAATCAACCAGTGCGTACGATTAGCCATGCCAACCTTTTTGCTCATGGTCAATTTATCGTTTTTGATATACAAGCAGATGGGTTTTTACATCATATGGTTCGCAATTTAATGGGCACATTATATGCCATTGGTAGACACGAGCTAGAGCCAGCAGATTTTTTGAAGATTTTGTATAAAAAAGATCGGACGATTGCACCACCTACCGCTTCAGGTGATGGCTTGTATTTTATCAATGCCTATTATCCTGAACGTTTTCAAAGTTTATTGCCAGATGCGCCATTAACGCCTGTCTGGTTAAATCTACCTGATTAAATTATTATCATTTGGCATACATATCACTTACATGCTGTCAAGTCAAAAGCAGGTTCGTATTGCTTTAATCCACTAACTTACGTATAATATGGGCTTATTTTTTAATTGATTGATACAAATTATGGCAAAAGACGATATTATTGAATTTGAAGGCGAAGTCATTGATACCCTTCCTAATACTTTGTTCAAAGTTCGTTTAGAAAACGGGCACGAAATCATCGCGCATATCTCTGGTAAGATGCGTAAGCATTATATTCGTATCTTGACAGGTGATAAGGTTAAAGTTGAAATGACACCTTATGACCTATCTAAAGGCCGTATCACCTACCGTGGTAAAAACTAAATACTGACTGACCAATATGGTTATGAAAGTATTAGCATTGGTAAGATACAGCTAATAACTGAATAGCTACGTTATCGCTGATAGCTGATATGACGCTTGGGTAGTGAAACTGATAATAATAATGAAAATGCTAATCTGCTCATTATTGCCTATCAATATTTTAGTTATTTAGTATTGACTGTTTCTGCTTACCACAAAAAATACCGCTAGATTTTAGCGGTATTTTTTTGTCCATTTTTTATGACTTAGTACTATCGTATTTAACTAAATTCGACAGTTGCGCCGTTTTTTATGACTCCAAGCAGACTAAGCGCGTCCCAGTTGGTCAAACGCACACAACCTGCTGATGCTTGACGACTGATACGAGCAGGATCTGGTGATCCATGAATGCCATAAGTTGGTTTACTAAGCCCAATCCATACCGAGCCTACTGGATTGTTGGGACCTGGTGGAATGATAGACTTGCTACCGTCATTGGCCGTATAAGTATAGTTGGGCTCGTGTACCTTTACCTTAACAGTATGCGTACCTGTTGGTGATGGTGTCGCTGTACTACCCACTGTCGTCGGATAGCTAGCAATCAAGTTATTGTTCTCATCATAAGCGTAGAGTGTCTCAGTGGCTTTATCAGCGACAACGCGATGCACAGGCTTAGTGTTAGGATTGCCAGGGTTGTATACCGTGATAATTTCACCCGCAGTAAAACTGGCATCAGGATTAAGCGATTTTAAATATTTCTCACTGATATGAAACTTCTCTGCCAATGCCTCAGTAATGCTTTCGTAGTACATTCCCTCAAGCTTGGATTTGGCAACAGAATCAGCAGGTATGGTTGTGGTTTTGACATTCACATCTGCTTCAGTAAGCTGATAACTGACTAGTACTGGTTGAGTCGTGAGCTTCTCATTCTTGGTCAGTGCTTGCCACGTCTCAGCGTTCAACGTATCAGTTACGTCTAAACCATTCGCTTTTTGAAACGCCTGCATGGCTTTACGAGTATTTTTGCCCCAGTAGCCATCGACAGGCCCTACTCCGTTGTGATGCCAGTTTAGTAGAGCCTGCAGCTTTGTTCCTACGTTACGATCAATATCTGCATCTGCCGTCCAAGTGACATTGTTTACTTTTTTTGCATTGTCAGATAGGTTCTCAGTTGTGTACTTAATCGTAGGCAGTAGCTTATTCAATGAAGTCGCAGCTTTACTATCTCCTGTTAACTTTTGACTTACGCCATTAGTCACTGGACTGACTTCTGCCGAAGCCTTGACGCTATTACTTGCGTTCACACTATCCGTTGTCTCTGCTGCGATGCTTTGCCCCATGAATAGTAAGCTAGAGAGACTAACCACTGTCAATGCCTTACTGATTCTTGTTAGTTGATACATGTAACACTCCTCATTTAATAAATTCTATTATTATTTTCAGTTTTCAAATACTACAGTTTTTTGGATTTTTAGAACTTACCTCTGTCATCTAAGTTTTTACTATTATATTTTTGCTAAAAGCGAAATATTTTAGCTCCTTTATAAGCTACTAATATTGTCATATTACCTTGTGAGCATATAACAGCTTTATGTTAAAAGGAGCTTTGTTATACAGCGTCTCTGTTAAGACAATGCTTATAAATAAGCTTGGCTAACAGATAAACAATAAAAAACCCATAAGCCACTTGGTAGCTTATGGGTATATAACATGCAAACTAAGACTGCGGAAAATGCTATATAGGAATAGCCTTTAAACGCAAGTTAAATTATATCAGTTTGGCTAAGACCGCTTGCCCCATTTCTTTACAGCCTACCTGCTTAAGTCCAGCTTCACTGCTATCTAAAATATCTAGCGTACGTAGACCATCATCAAGTACATCACTGACTGCTTGCTCAATTGCTTGTGCCGCATCTTCTTGCTTGAAGGTATAACGCAGCATCATAGCAACAGATAAGATAGTCGCTAATGGGTTGGCTTTATCTTGTCCTGCAATATCAGGTGCTGAACCATGGCAAGGCTCATACATGCCCTTACCTGACTCATCCAAGCTCGCTGATGGCAACATACCGATAGAGCCTGTCAACATCGCAGCTTCATCAGATAGGATATCGCCAAACATGTTACCTGTCACCATGACATCGAACTGTTTAGGATCTTTAATCAACTGCATGCAAGCGTTGTCAGCATACATATGTGACAACGCCACATCGCTATAGTCAGCTTGCTGCATCTCGATCATCGTCTGTTTCCACAGCTCGGTGACTTCTAATACATTGGCTTTATCAACTGAACATACCTTAGCTGCTGTGCCCGCTGCTTGCGCACGCGTTTTTGCTAACTCAAAGGCAACTTTACCAATACGCTGAATCTCACTTGTACTATATACCATCGTGTTATAGCCTTGCTGCTCACCATTTTCTAGTGTGCGGATACCACGAGGCTCGCCAAAATAGATGCCGCCTGTCAGCTCACGAACGATCAATAGATCTAGACCTGAGATAATTTCAGGTTTGATACTTGAGGCATTAGCCAACTGTGGATAGAGCTTGGCTACGCGTAGATTAGCAAATAAACCAAGCTCGCCGCGGATTTTCAATAGACCGCGCTCAGGGCGTTTACTACGCTCGATCGCATCCCATTTAGGACCACCAACTGCACCTAGCAATACGGCATCTGCGGCGCGAGCACGGGCCAATGTCTCATCTGGCAAAGGCTCACCAGTTGCATCAATAGCCACACCGCCAATCAATCCAGACTCAAGCGTCAAATCAAGTGAAAACTTATCATTGACAGCCTTAAGCACGTCAATGGCTTGAGTCATAATTTCAGGGCCAATACCATCACCCGCTAATGTTAAAATCGTTGCCATACTGATCCTTTTGGAAATATTTTTATTGGTTAATTATATTGTCGAGCTTTTTATACTCATATTTTATGCTGCCATTTTTTTGGCTTTAGGTGCTGATGTTACTGCTTTGGCCATACCAGTCTCTACAAACTCACCTTGATGCTCAGCGTCTAATTGCTTACAGAATCGGCGCTGTACTTTCGTACCTTGCAATAGCTCAATGCATAAAGGCTCAGGTGATGCTGTGTCTAATAGACTGCCTGATTTTTCGCTGTTCTTTTTTTGATAAGCGCGCAGCTGATAAGTACCTGCTTCAGTGAAATCATGAATCATCGCAAAACGCTCAACATAGCCCATGTTATTTTCTGGATAAAAATTCACATGTACTTCGTGTTTGGCAGGCATGACCCGTGCATAGTAGTTGGTCAATCCTGGCATACTCGAAGGCGCTAACGGCACAACTTTTATGGCATTTTTATTGACCAGTGGTGTCATATCCATATTCATCGATGTTTTTGCCATACCTTCTTGACGTGGTAAGGTTGTCATAATCTGAGGACTGATTGGCTCATGACTGTTGGGCGCAATAATGAGCGTTTTATCTATCTGCACAATTTCGCAATGATATGTACCCACACAGGCAATATTTACTTCACCAGCGATAGGTTTAATTTTACCTACCCATGCCTCGGCACTCTCTGCTTCATCTATTTTTTGATAGCCTGTCAATAGCTGACAGCCTGACAATAATAAGCTTGCAGCAACAATTGTACTTGTCCATAGAGCATAACGTTTTGTATTCATAATGGCGGCTACTATTCAAGAGAGGTAATAAAATGTAGTGAAAAACTATTCTTCATTTTAGACAGTTCACCGCCATAACTCAACGCTGCGTTGCGACTACTCACAGTTTTATGAGCAGTAGATTATAAAATGACCCTCTACGCTCGTACGTCGTTAAATATCCACGGTGTTTTTTGCATCATTTGTTGCTCGTAATCTTTGATAGCATCACTTTGTTGCAATGTTAAACCAATGTCATCCAGTCCGTTTAACAAGCAATGCTTGCGAAAGGCATCTACTTCAAAGGCATACTCTTCACCAGTTGGTGTGATGACGACTTGACGTTCAAGATCCGCGGTCAACTCATAGCCTTCGTTCTCAAAAGTCGCTTTCATTAACGTATCGACAATCGCTTCATCCAACACAATTGGTAACATGCCATTTTTGAAACAGTTATTGTAGAAAATATCTGCAAAACTTGGCGCAATTACCGTACGGAAACCATACTCTGATAACGCCCAAGGTGCATGCTCACGACTAGAGCCACAACCAAAGTTTCTGCGTGCTAGTAAGATAGTAGCACCTTGATAACGTGGTTTATTCAATACAAATTCTGGATTGATGACTCGTGTGCTATTGTCTTGGCCAGGATAGCCTTCGTCAAGATAGCGCCAATCGTCAAATAGATTTACGCCAAAACCTGTACGTTTAATAGACTTTAAAAACTGTTTTGCGATAATTTGGTCGGTATCGACGTTTGCGCGATCTAACGGGCAAACGATACCTGTTTGGGTGTTATAAGCTTGCATAAAATTTCCTATCAATTATATTTTTGCTGGCTGATGACCTTGATAAGCATATTAGACAGTAAATAATTTTTTACCATCTTTGACACCATGCTCATATATTTATCGTTAATACAAGCATGATGTCAGTACTTACTATCAGACTTAAAACGTACGAACGTCTACAAAATGACCTGCCAACGCGGCGGCAGCTGCCATTGCTGGGCTTACCAAATGCGTACGACCACCGTTACCCTGACGACCTTCAAAATTACGATTAGACGTTGAGGCGCAGTGCTCTTGTGGCTCAAGTTTGTCTGCATTCATCGCAAGACACATCGAGCAGCCCGGCTCACGCCATTCAAAACCAGCTTCAGTAAATAACGTATCCAAGCCTTCAGCCTCTGCTTGCAGTTTCACTTGTCCAGAGCCTGCAACAACGATCGCTTCTTTTACGTTATCAGCAACTTTGCGACCTTTGATTACCGCTGCCGCATCACGTAAATCTTCGATACGTGAATTGGTACATGAACCGATAAATATACGGTCAAGTTGGATATCCGTAATTTTCTGACCAGCTTCTAGCCCCATATAAGTATAAGCGCGTAACCAGCCTTCTTCTTGAGCTTCATCAATGGCTTGATCTGGTGTCGGTACAGATTGCGTGATATCTACAACCATCTCAGGCGATGTACCCCAAGATACTTGCGGTGCGATCTGACTACCGTCGATTTCTACCACAGTATCAAATACCGCGTCATCGTCTGAATATAGTGTACGCCAGTAGGCTTCCGCTTGTTCCCATTGTGCTTCGCTTGGCGCATATGGACGACCTTTGACATAATCAATCGTCGTGTCATCTACCGCAACCATACCGACACGCGCACCTGCTTCGATCGCCATGTTACAGACGGTCATACGGCCTTCCATACTCATGTCTTCGAACACTTGACCTGCAAATTCAATCGCGTGTCCTGTTCCACCTGCTGTACCAATCTTCGCAATAATAGCTAACACTACATCTTTTGAAGTGACGCCAGTGCCAAGTTGACCAGTGACGCGGATTTGCATATTTTTTGATTTCTTTTGAATCAAGCACTGCGTTGCCAATACATGCTCAACTTCAGAGGTTCCGATACCATGAGCCAAGCAACCAAGTGCTCCGTGAGTCGCTGTATGCGAGTCACCGCAAACAACCGTCATACCCGGCAAGACCAAACCTTGCTCTGGACCGACCACGTGCAAAATTCCTTGACGCGCATCATTGATAGTAAATTCAGCAATATCAAACTTGGTGCAGTTATCGTCCAAAGTGACAACCTGCAAGCGTGATACCTTGTCTTTAATCCCAGGCACCCCTTCTAGGCGCTCTTTGGTGACGGTTGGCACATTGTGATCTGGACTGGCAATGTTAGCCGATAAACGCCATGGCGCTCTGTTTGCCAATTCCAACCCTTCAAATGCTTGTGGACTCGTCACTTCATGCAACAGGTGGCGGTCGATATAAATCAGGCTCGAACCATCGTCGCGCTTAGTGACTTCGTGAGCGTTCCAAAGTTTGTCATATAACGTTTGACCAGCCATGTTGCTATCCTTTATAGGTTACTAATTACTTAATTTTTTACTTACTTGCAAATTGCCAAGCTAAGATTCTATGTAAATGCTATGTCTATCTATAATGTTTAATAATTACGGTCGTATCTAAAATTTAAATACTATTTCTTTATGAGACCCAACATATGACTAAAATTAACGCTTAAAATACGTTTTAAATGGCAAATAGCCAATTTTTTAGAATAAATATGTCACAATACGCCTCGATGTCTTGTGATTATAGCAGGCAAATCCTATAATAATAATTGATGATTTTTAACCAGACGCAAACTTTTATTTCTAATACGTTGTGATTGGGTCAGCCAACTTTTATTTATAGCTCGTAAAGTAGCTAAGGACATTCGTTTGAACACCACAAACTTGACGACATTCGTTACCGTTATGCACACTGGCAGTATCTCAGGCGCCGCAGAAAAGCTGTTTATCACGCAGCCTGCTGTCAGTAAACGTATCAAAAACTTAGAAGACGAGTTTAACATTACCTTGTTTGATACGGTAGGACGTGGAATTGTACCTACTCAAGCGGCTAGTGAAATGCTACCTCATGCCAAGCGTTGGCTGGAAGATTATGAGAACTTTAAAATCAACTTGCAGCATTCTCAGCATATCGTTTCTGGCAAATTAGTCATTGGTACTAGCCATCATATTGGCCTACATCATTTAGCACCTGTCCTTAAACACTTTATTCAAGCTTATCCAGCTGTTCAGTTAGAAGTACACTTCGTAGATTCTGAAAAAGCTCATAAAGCAGTACTAGATGGTGATTTGTCTTTAGCCTTTGTTACGCTTCCACCTGTCTACGATAAGCGCTTAACTTATCACACGCTCTGGTCAGACCCTCTTTATTTTATGACGGGTACGCTATCACCTTTGGCTACTAAATCTAATGTGACGTTGGAGCAGTTAGCGCGCTATCCTGCCATTTTGCCTTCTGCCAATACCTTTACCAGTCAGATTACCTTGGCTGAGTTTGCCAAGCACAATCTGAAGCCTTATGCCACGATGAGCACCAACCCTCTTGAGTCTATCCGTATGCTGGTATCTGTTGGTCTTGGTTGGTCAGTACTACCACAAACGATGGTCAGTCAAGACTTGGAACGTATCGATATGGCTGACAATATTGAATTACAACGCTATTTAGGTGTGGTCATCAATCCAAAATTAACTCAATCTAGCAGCGTGACCGCCCTACTAGACTTACTTGCGCCTATTGAATAAAAAGAGCTCGCTATAACAGTCTAACCATTAAGCTATTCGCATTTGTGACTCTCATGCGTTATAATACGCTTGACGTTGTTTTTATAACAAAAATTTACCACAAGGACACTGATAGTCATATATTGAATACTTCTAGTAAGATATGATGGTTAACAGTAGGTTTAATGGTTTAGATTGATGATGTAGGTTGCTAATACTCATATATAAATAGCAGATGCGAGCAATAACAATAGATAAGTGGAATGCGATGTTCCCGTTGTTCTCTATCTCTATATGAGTGCTAGCCATAGAACGACATCAATCATATAAAACTACAGAAGATACTGAAAAAAGCCATTATGTCTCAATTAATGGCTTTTTTTGTCTTTAAATATTGTTTTGGACATCGCCTTGTAGGACAGAACTTTTATAGTTAAAAAATAATTACAGCCAACTATGTTGGTTAAGGACAATTTATATGAACGGAGTTTCTAGTGGCGTGCTGATATCACTTGGCGCCTATTTCTTAGTGATGATTGGGATTGGTGTTTACGCTTATTTTAAGCAAGCCAATGATACTGAAGGCTATATGTTAGGGGGTCGTAACTTAGGCCCAGCAGTAACCGCACTTTCTGCAGGTGCATCAGATATGTCAGGTTGGTTACTACTTGGCTTACCTGGTTATATGTTTGCCGATGGTGTGGTCAGTATTTGGATTGCGCTTGGTTTGACATTAGGTGCACTATTAAACTATCTCATCGTAGCACCTCGCCTTCGTGTTTATACCGAAGTGGCTGACAACGCTATCACTCTACCCGATTATTTTGCCAACCGCTTTGAAGACAAGTCGCACATGCTGCGCGTCATCTCGGCATTAGTTATCATTCTATTCTTTACCGTCTATACCGCTGCAAGTCTTGTCGGTGGTGGTAAACTCTTCGAAAGCTCACTTAACCTATCGTATAGTACTGGCCTATGGGTTACCGCTGGTGTGGTTGTGGCTTATACACTATTCGGTGGTTTCTTAGCAGTATCTATGACCGATTTCGTACAGGGCGTCATCATGTTGTTTGCCATGGTAATCGTACCTGTCGTTGCCTTTACTGATCTTGGTGGTATTTCAGCTACGACAGAAGCGGTTAGAAACATCGATCCTACCCTTTTAGACGTTACTAGCGGTATGAGTGTCATCGGTATTATCTCACTCATGGCATGGGGTTTAGGTTACTTTGGCCAACCGCATATTATCGTACGTTTTATGGCGATTCGTTCAGTGAGAGATGTACCGACCGCACGTAACATCGGTATGAGCTGGATGGTTGTGAGTCTTATTGGTTCACTAATGACTGGTTTTGCTGGTCGTGCATACGTACAAAAAACTGCGATGACGCTGGACGATCCTGAGACTATCTTCTTAGTATTCACTCAGTTCTTGTTCCATCCATTGGTTTCAGGTTTCCTATTAGCAGCTATTTTAGCGGCAATTATGAGTACTATCTCATCACAGCTATTGGTTGTATCAAGCTCTCTAACCAAAGATGTATACAAACTATTCTTTGATAAAGATGCCCCAGAAGCTCGCCAGGTATTGGTTGGTCGTATCTCAGTGATCATCGTTGCTATCGTTGCCATCATGCTAGCATCTAACCCAGATAGCTCAGTATTGAACCTAGTTTCTAATGCATGGGCAGGATTTGGTGCTGCGTTTGGTCCATTGGTTATCTTTAGCCTAACATGGCGCGGCATGAACCGTAATGGTGCTGTTGCCGGTATGGTTGTTGGTGCTTTGACTGTTATCTTATGGATTTATGGTCCTTTCCAAGTAGATGGTATGGCACTAAATAGCTGGTTATACGCTATCGTTCCAGGCTTTATCTTAAGTACTATCGCTATCTTTGCCGTTAGTATTATGACTGGTGGTCCAAGACCTTCAGTTTCTGCTAAGTACAAAGAGATGGAGCTAAACTTAAATAAATAAGTTTACGTAAAGTCTTAAGATTATTGTTATAAAAAAACCTCGTCACTATTGGCGAGGTTTTTTTCATGAGTGACGACTTAGTATATTTAACCTACTACAGTATCAAACCAAGAGAACTTACGGCAAGTAAGACAGTTGTATGAACAGCGATAGTAGTATCTAATAGCTTCGTAATTGATATACTACGCTAGATTGTCCTAGTCTTTTTGGCAGTCCAACTGCTGCTCACTTCTACGAAGTAGAATTTTATCAATAGACCTCTTGCAAAAGTCATAAGCTAAGCTCGAAATTAACAAGACCGGCGAACAGCTTCATTCTAAGATCATAGCGC
>NZ_JADQAN010000040.1:0-6415 GCF_022129425.1 Psychrobacter sp. Ps1
TCGCTTAATCCCTCCTCATTTAGGATATCTTTCTCTATCTTAAGCTGTCTGACTTCTCGCTCAAGCTCTTGTATGCGGCTCCGCTCATTATCGTCGACTGCTTATTCGATAAAGATGGCAGTTTATTAGAAACAGCGCAGGTTAAATAACTTCCAGTATAGCTATGGAGCTGTAGTAGATAAGACTTTAAATAACACACCTTTTTCTCAAACTTTTAAGCTGCTCATGCTGCTGGCCATTTGCTCAGCCAGTTTTTTAATGTCAGATTGAGTAGTCATTGCTTATTCTCCTGCTATTGGATTATAAGCAGTTACACAGTTTTTAGGAAAAGCTTCTCAATCTGGCATTAAGTTACTGATTCATTTCGGGTATACCCGAGTGGAAACAGCTATATCACCCTTTAAGCCCATTGATAGACCGTTTAAAATAGACTAATGCAGTAAAACCACTTCAAGCGTACTATTATTACGCCTATAATCTATTGTAAGTATGCCTATGATAAACCGATTTCACTGGTTCGGTACCCTAGTGAGGACTTGAATGGAGTCGTGGATTAGAGAGGTTTAACACGGGGTGTTGAGTTTGGTAAATGCGTAGTACTCGTAGATGACGCTCTTGATAATCGGCGTATCAAGAGGCATTAAACGTAAAGTTGAAACCGACTGTCAGTATCTGGTAGTAAGGTCTAAGTAGTACCTTGTGAGCTGTGACGTGTTCGGGGCATAAGTAGTAAAAAAAGCGTCTACCCGCAACGCATGACAAACACTACAGTATGTTTTCAACCCCCTGTTGTGTAGGTAAGGGGTCTGACACTCGCCCAATCGGTTCCAATAGGTGGTTCTATTCATTTATGACTATAAGAATAGAAAATTATAAATTTAGTAGTCTACAAATCTTATTCAACAAGGTTAATTTGCCAGTTATTGGCTTGAATGACAATATTAATTTTGCGTAGTTTCATCGCCAGGTCATCGGCTTGCTTTTGTAACCCAGCTACTGAGACCATAATATTCCATTTAATTTCACGATGACTATAACGATCTGCCTCAGTGTCGGTCGCTTCAATTGCTTCAATTAATAGTTTGTGGCGCATCTCCAACGCCTCGCGTTCAACCAATAGCGTCAGCATTGATTGATCTTTATCCGTCTTAGCAACTGCATTGGTACGGTGAATACGTTCAATCAAAGTAGATAGCTCAGTAATGACTTGACTAGCCTCAATCATTAGATGACTTGGATCTTCATTTGGCGTATCGCCTTCTTGAACTTTAGCATTACTACGAATACGTCCTTTAATTTGAGCAAGTTTTTTTTGCATATCGCTACGAATAAGTAGGGCTTCTGCGAGTTTCATTTTTAGCTCCTTTTAACACCTTATTAGTATACTGCGTTTATTATAGATGTGTTTGTCCGTAGTATTGTTGGCTGGAAGGTGTCTAATCGTATGAACATCGATATGATGATGGCAGCGTTAAATCAAGCCATTGCAGACAGAAACAACCCAAAAGACGTTATTCATCGTAGTGATAGAGGCGTTCAGTATTTATCTATTCGTTATACTGATCAGATGGCTGATTCTGGCGTTATTACCTTTGTTGGAACGCGGGTAATTCATATGATAATGCATAGTACGATTGGTTATGTATCACCTTTTGAGTTTGAAAAGCAATATTATGATAGTCTTAATGAGTCAGGCAAAGTTGCCTGACTCAAATAAAACGCTCTCCGATATAGTCGGGGCGGTTCAGATAGCCAACTGGTTTAATATTATTCCGGTATATATGGGGTTAAAAAACGCACTAAGGCAGTGATTATTAAGAGTATTAGAAGAAGGTGTTGATATTTTATAAATCGTTCTGGGATAAATAAACACAGCACAGATACTATAAAAATTCCTATAATTTCAATCAAATTAGATAGACTTTGAGAGCCAAATCCTAGCCCAGTTAATACGACCCACAAAAATGATGGTAAGAATACTAGGCTAAATTTTTTCAATGGTTTATTCATAGGTTAGGCTTATCTTCTATGTGGGCGCAATTTCTATTGCACCGGCAACGGCACAACCCTGATATACTTCGCCTGCGTAAGTTAATATTGCAGTAAGTTCATTTTGATAGCCATTGTCATCGATACAAAGGTTATTTTTTATATTCACAACAATAGGCTGTCCATTGATAGTACTCGCGTATTCGACACCTTCAGTATTGACAGAACCAGAACCCACCACGATAACTGTTGCTGTCGTTGGCTTTAAGAAATTCGCCTCTATACTTAGCTCATTTCCTTCAATCACTATTCGCCAAATTTTTTCTTTAGCGGTGTTTCCAAAAGCAGTAAATGCCGCTGACGCTACCGGCACTTCTATTGTAGGCTGCTTACTCAGATCCGTGGTGTCGGCACGATGGTTATTACAAGCCACTAGAGCTAAGCTGCCCGTTAAGCACATTGTAGTTAGAAGCAAAGAACGCATAATTTTTCCTTTAAATATAATAAGAGAACACCACTATTTAGCAGTGTTCTCTTTGTTTACGTGATGAAATTCAGGTTTTTACTACCATAGGTAGGTTTACGGTAGAACTAGAAGTTAGGGTCGTTACAGGTGGCCTTATTCAGTAACTTACCAACGTACTCTCTATATTAGTAATACTAATATAACATATCTATAAAGGTTGACAGTGTGGAGTAAGATAAAATCGTTTTTTTACTGTTTGAGTGTTTAAAATATGAAAAACTTAACTGCTGCTATTCTAATTGCGCTTCCTGTTCTAATGGTAAGTCCTACAGTAATGGCCGCATCTTCAGATGCAGTGGCTAAAACTGTTGATGTTCAATTTAAAAAAGGCGCTAGTTCAGCTAACTATTATGGGAAATTAAAGGGTAGTAAGTACGATTCCTATACATTTTATGCCAAAAAGAACCAAAAGCTTTCTGTTAAAACAACGGGAGGGAATGTAGATTCTTATTTATTTAATAAGAATTTATCAGATTCTGTCAATGTAGGAGAATATTCCTCTGAACTAGATAACCAAGGTTATTACAAGCTTCCATATTCAGGTAAATATGAATTGCGTATTCTTCAGCCACGTTCTCAAGCTTCTAAAGGAAAAACACCTCCATATTGGCTAGAACTATCTATTCTATAGGTATATAAGCTTAATAATGGAGACCTTCCTAAATTTTGTGTAAGTATTTAATCTAAACGTCAGTTACACAGAATCTGGGATGGTCTCAATTATGGATGATAAAAAATTTCTCTTACAATCATTATGGATAATCGGTCTAATTCTGTTATTAGCAATCCTTCTTTCGATTAGGTTTGCCAAAATGTTGTAATGCTTATAATTGCTGTATTTTTTTGATAAGTATTGATGTGGGGGATTACCGCATTATTTACAGAAATGGGTACTCTATTACTACGTAGCTATGTTAAGAACGGTGTATTTACCTCATTCAATTTGAACTCATTATATCCACTCAATACGCCTTTTGATCTTTATTTACAGGTATCACAACGTCATATAAAAATCGATTTAATGCAGTAAGGCTTGATAATAACCATTATCTTGCATTCATAATCGATTTTCTGCAAAATGGCTTATCTATAATCGCTTGAGCCACTCATGATAAACACCCCTACCTCAGACCCTATTGGCGCAGCATGGCTTATCCGTCATGCAAGCATCGAGCTGGTTGTCCCTTTATATGTCAGCAGCAGTATCGGTGGGCGCAGACAAACCTATAAAGACGGTGACGTCATTCATAACGCTTATCAGGAAACTGCGCGTCCACTGGACACAATTATTGCGCACTTACAGTTTCACATACGTCATGAAGTACTGAGTTTAGAGTTACTGACTCGTTTGTTTGAGCAGATAGGGGCTAATGACGTACAAGCATGGGTAAACGCTGAGCCCACAGGCAGCTATGCCCGTAGAATGGCTTTCTTGTATGAATGGCTCATGGGTCAGCAGTTAGCAGTACCGAGTAATTTAGGCGGTAACTATGTGGACGCTTTAGATGCTAAGAAGCAGGTTACTTCAAGCCCTGCGCATGTCATAAAGAATGCTCGTTGGCGTATCAATGACAATCTTGCAGGAACCCGTCATTTCTGTCCTCAACTGGTGAAAACAGAGGCATTTACGAAAGCCGCTGCACTCGATATTGCCACAATGGTTGACAAGCTGAACGATGAATTTGGGCAAGACTTACTGATGCGTGCCTCCGTATGGATGACATTACGAGAGAGTAAAGCCAGTTTTACTATAGAAGGTGAAGGGAAAGAGTTAAAACGTATTGAACGTTTCGCCGATGTAATGGCAAGGCGTACCGGCAAGGGCGATATCCCGCTTGATCCTGAATCACTAGCAGAGCTGCAACAAGAGATACTCGGCAGCAAAACGGTTATCCAGCAGTATGGTGTCCGTCAATCACCAGTTTTTGTGTCGCATACTCAGGTCAATGGCTTTAAAGAGATTGTGCACTATATCGCGCCACCTGCTGATGACATTGCTGAAAAGCTCAAAGGGTTACTGGCATTTATGGAAAAGACCGAGGGACAATCGGCACTGATACGTAGTGCGGTTGCTTCCTTTGCTTTTGTGTATATTCATCCGCTGGCTGATGGCAATGGCCGAGTACATCGCTTCTTAATTAACGATGTACTCAGACGCGACCAGGTCATTCATGAGCCGATTATCCTACCTATATCGCAAGCCATCGCTGAGCATCCCTCAGACCGTCATGCGTATGATAAAATTTTAGACCGTGTATCCGTGCCACTTATGGAGCAAATCCGTGATCATTACAGCTTTGATAAACAGGCGGTTACTTACCCTGATGGTATTCGCTCAAACTTAAATTTTGAAAACACTCACCTCATTCAACCTGCATGGCGCTTTATGGATCTAACGCCTCACGTTCAGTACTTATCAGGACTCATTGCTCACGTTATTGAAAAAGAGATGCATAACGAGTCACAGTACCTAAGAAAGCATGACTATGCACGATTGGCGATAAAAGAGATTGTTGAGATGCCCAACAGCTATGCCGATAGAATCATTCGCAGTATGCTACAAAATAAAGGCACTAAGAGTAATAAGCTACTTAAGGACTATCCTTTTTTAGCAAATGAGGCAGTTTGGGATGACATTTTCTCTGTCGTTGTAGAGACCTTTAAAGATGAAGCAAATGGTTTGAATAGTTAGAACAAATCCTGCTATACGCAGGAAAATCTGCCTTGATAATCAAGCTCAAGCTAGTATTAGTATCATCGTTGCGATAATGATTCGTTTATAAAAGATTCGGCTAAAATACTGCAACCTGAAACGTAATCAATATTTTTCTTACTTAAACAGAATATATTAGAGGAACTCTAATAACAGACCATTTTTATTTGACAAGGTTATTACAGATCCTCAAAATAATTTTGAGTATTTGAGTATTTGAGTATTTGAGTATTTGAGTATTTGAGTATCGACCCATTTTTATAGCTACAACAGCTATCAGTTGACGAAAACACTTAGCCGTAGCTTGCATTTCAGTATAGCTATGTCCAGATTTTAGGAGGTTAGCGATAATCTTACGTTTCTCGGAATCTTTCATACGTCCTGAATACTTATCTTCTGTATTAGCACGAGCAATACCTTGCATCTGACGGTTACGCCGATCTTCATAGTCCTTTCTAATAGCAGCGAGCATATCAAGTAACATTGAATTGATGGCTTGCAACACGCTACTCATAAATTCAGTGCTATTCTCAGATTGAAGCGCCATATGTGAGGTCGGCAGCTCTTTTGATACGACTGCCAACTTTTTCTCTGATAGCATTCTTTTGAGAGTAACCTAATCAGCTTGTTTCAAACGTGCTAAGCGGTCAAACTGCTCAACCAAAATCACATCGCCTTCGTGGGTTTGAAAAATGAGATAGTGTATCGCCAAGATAGGTGTAGTTTGATTTTTACTGTCAGACTGCGTCACTAAAATCCGCGAAGTTTGTTACTACGGATTTGATAGTAGAGATCAGATGGATTGACCATCAGTTCGTCATACACAAAGAGTTGTGCCACAAGTCTACAACCCTCCATTATTATTTTCAGAGTGAAGACTTACCTGAGAGCTACCTTCTTGATGCTCATCTTTATTCTCTTTAAGGTTGGTCCGGCTCTCGTTATTTTGTTTTGTTCTAATACCATTCAATTCAAGGGCCGCTGCAAAAGCATGCTTATCAGGCATACTAATATGGTTTTCATTTTCTAATGGCCTATCTCTTTCAGATAAATGAGCAACTGATAACAGTTGATCGTTTTTTTGCTGGTCTTTAGTATTGAAAGTATCTACTAGGGCGTGTCTTCAATTGGATAAGCCCTAAATAATAGTTACAATACCGCATCTATTGAGACGATGCGAGAAATAC
>NZ_JADQAN010000041.1:0-6412 GCF_022129425.1 Psychrobacter sp. Ps1
TGTATTTCTCGCATCGTCTCAATAGATGCGGTATTGTAACTATTATTTAGGGCTTATCCAATTGAAGACACGCCCTAGCATAGTTTTCCTATAAGTAGTTTTTAAATTCAAAAATAATGTCAGCAAGATAAATGCTTTTACGTTGATTTAGACCCATCATCATACCCCTCAACGAAATACTTGAATTTGTCCTTTAACCAAGCAATATCTTGATGCTTTGATCTCTCAATTAGTTGAAATATAGTCTCTTCAACTTCCGTCATTGGGAAGCTATGTTCTATCGCTTGCATGATTAGGGAATGATCGGTAGTTTCGATATTGTCATCACCGATGATGAGCTCTTCATAGAGTTTTTCACCTGATCTTAAGCCTGTGAATATAATCTCTATATCACCATTAGGGTTGTCAATCGTCTTCGTCCTATGCCCACTTAGATGAATCATGCGACGGGCCAAATCGACGATCTTGACGGGTTCACCCATATCTAAAACGAATACTTCACCGCCTTTTGCCATCGCCCCTGCTTGGATCACTAGGTTTGCTGCCTCGGGGATAGTCATAAAGTAACGTGTGACGTCAGGGTGAGTAACTGTGATCGGTTTACCTTGCTCTATTTGTTTCGTAAAGACAGGTACTACCGAGCCTGATGAGCCAAGTACATTGCCGAAACGCACCATACTGATCACAGTATGATCCGTATTTTGACTAAGCCCTTGACAGACTAACTCTGCTAAACGCTTAGAAGCTCCCATTATATTGGTAGGCCTGACTGCTTTATCAGTAGAAATAAGTACAAAGGTATCGACCTTTGCTCGTATAGCCGCACGCGCACAGTGATACGTGCCTTTACTATTATTGATAACGCCCTCAAAAGGGTTATGCTCTACGATGGGAACGTGTTTGTATGCCGCAGCATGATAAACTGTCTGTATCTGATAAGCGTTAAATACACGCAACAAGTTATCTTCATTGGTCACATTACCAATAATGGCAACGACTTCAATATTCTCATAATCCTTGTTATTTGCCTTCTTCGCGGTCAGCTCTTGATCTATAGTATAAAGCGCATATTCAGAAAGTTCATATAGTACTATACATTTGGGCTTATTTTTAATAACTTGACGGCACAACTCGCTACCAATAGAGCCGCCAGCGCCAGTAATAAGTACACTTTTACCCATTATATTACGCTGCAGAAGCTCAATATCTGGCTCAACCGTTTGCCGATTCAGTACGTCTAAGATATCAACTCTGCGCATACTACTAACCGTTACTTTTTCTTCAGCGATCTCTTCTAAACTAGGCAGTTCTTTAATTTTAATAGAAATACCTTCTAGTCTATCAATAATTTGGCGTTTGCGCGCACGGCTAATTGAAGGAATCGCTAAAAATACTTGCGCCACATCTAATTTACCTACTAATCTAATTAAGTCGGATGCGGCATGGATTTTTTTATCGAGTAAGTAAGCGCCTGTTAGCTGTGGATCGTCGTCAACATAAGCCACCACATTATATTTATGAGAATTCTTTAGCCCTTCTGATAGCTCTCGACCAGCCTCTCCTGCACCATAAATAATCACATTATCATAATCATTATCGTCTATATCACGCTTTTGATTTTTTCCCTGTGCGCGAGTCAATAACTCACGGATAGTTAGTCTGCTATTCCATAACCATATAAAGAATAAAAATAAAAATATAATAGGTACAGAGCGTGGTATATATGGAAAGACATCAAAAGTGATAATGACTTCATATAAAATAATCAGCAAAAAAAATAACTGCGAAACATTTGCCATGACGGCATCAAAGAAACCTCTAGCCACACCTTTATAAAACCCTATTGCATATAACCCTATGATAGGGATAATGGCATAACAACATAGTGCCAATAGACCGATATGATTACCAAGATAACCATGCCGTAAAGATAAGGCTAGAAATAAACAAATCAAAGACAATATAATATCTGTACTAAGCAAAATAGCACGCTTAACACTACGAGGTAACGACAACAAGTATTCAGCTATACGTTGTAACCAACCATTTTTACTGTTCAATGATTGGCACCTGTTTTTTGGTTCTGATTTTATGAACATAACACACAACTACTTAAAGGGGATTAATTTAGGTAAGAACTCTAAACAGCTAATCAATTATTATTACCATAAGCATAACTATAATGGTAACTATATTTGCTCATAATCCCTTGTTGTACATCGTTGAGAATAATACCATCAACTTGTATATTGGCTTTATTCATCTGATTGACCGCATAAACCAACTGTCCTTCTATCGAGTCATCGTATCTTGTGACCATTAACACTTTATCAGCATGCTGCGCCAATATCATGGCGTCAGAAGCAGCCAATATTGGCGGTGAGTCAATAATAATATAATCATAATGCGGGTTTAACTCTGTCATTAAATGATCAAAACTGCCATTAGCCAATAATGAGGCGGGGTTACGTGGATGCTGACCTCTTGGCATAAAGTCAATATTATCTATCGTTGTGGGGTGGATAAAACTCGACAATTCACTTGATGTTTGTGTAGCATCACTACGCTGCAATAAGCATTCTGCAAGACCGTTGTTTTTATCCATACTGAACATCTTGTGCAGCTCACCCATGCGCATATCAGCGTCTATAACCAATAGCTTTTTATTCAGTTGAGCAAACACCTCTGTTAAATTTGCACTGATAAAGGACTTACCGACGCCCGGACTTTCACCAGTAATAAGGATAACGCGAGCTCGTTGACCGGCTTTTCCTTCTTTTGGCATCCCAAACATAAGGCTTGTTCTTAGGCTCTTAACCGCTTCATAGCTCAGACTATTATTATCAACATAGGCTAATAATCGATTAGAGGCATTTTTGTTTTTACCGAGTCGCGTTAATAATGGTGAGCGTGGAATTGTCGCAAGGACAGGTATACCAGTCTTCGCTTCAAGGCGTTCAGGATCTTTAACCACGTTTCTAAGCAAGCTTTTAATCAACGCTAATATTGCGCCCAACATAGCACCCAATAACGTTGCTAATACCCAAATCTGCAGTTTTTTGGGCGCAATGGTATTAAAGGTACTGATAGGCAAGTCAATAATACGGGCGAAACCAATTTGACCCGCTTTTACTATTTTTAATTGCTCATAGTTTTTTAGCAAAGTGAGATAGATTTCTCTATTGATAGCTGTATCTTCGGATAATTGTAAAAACTCTCGTTGTACTTCAGGTAGACCGGCAATAGTATTGTCTATCTCATTTTTTCTAGCATTAAGCACCGCAAGCTGCTCATTGATTTGGATCACCAATGGATGATCTTCGGTATAATAAGTCGTGAGATCCGCTTTTTTAAGCTTTAACTCATTAAGCTGTGCGTCAATTTGCGAGTTTTCAGTTAATAATATACCCGCTTCTTGACCAACATCGATAGTTCCAGACTTTTCGCGAAATTTATTGAAAGTCCTTTCAGAATCCTCTAATTTCTTTTTTAGTGTTGGAATCTGAGTTTCCATAAACTGAATCGTTTTTGTGGTTTCTTGAGAGCCACGAGATTGGTTCTGATCGATATAAGATAAAACAATATGTCTTAATACTAAAGTTACTTGCTGCTGACGTAAACCGGTCATTGACAACTGGATAATACCTGTCTGCTGACCTTTTTCTGTGACAGTAAGGGCACTATTGATGGCGTTGGTGGTATTTTGTAATGATTGCTTCGTGATACTAATAGGGTGGGCATTAACAGGAAGATCTGCAACCGTAATCTGAATCTGACCATTTGAGCCGCTGAATTGATGTGGTTGATTAAACTGACCCTTGAACTCATCGAAACCATTACTTAATATAAAACCTGTAGCAGATCTCGTTAATGTAAATGATTTATCTAGGTAAGCTTGCGATACATTAAATTGACTGATATAAGCTTGTCCATTTTCGGTTTCAATTGCGACTCCTTCAGGAGTGTTTATTTGGGTGCTCGTAACGTTGTTTTTTATTCGATCTAAATACCCGATCGTAGGGTCAGAAAGCCGAATGCGAAGATGTAATAAGTTGACAACGGGTTCTAATATCATCCGTGACCTTATCAATTCCGCCTCTGTCTGCGCTTTACTCGCTTCTGATCCAATTAAATCTGAAATATCGCTACCTAGTGCTGAAATACCTTGAGAGTTTTGCTCGATCTGTATTAAAGCGTCTGACTTAAAAGTAGGGTTGATATATCTGCTATATAAGATACCAATTACTAAACCCAATACTGCAAAAAATACGATAATTTTCCAACCGCGTAAAATGGCAAACAGCAGCGCCATTAAATCAATATCGTCATCCTCTTGTTTAGAAGAGGGCTTTGATAAGTTTCTGGAATCTGTATTCATAACGGTATGTTCATCACTTAAGTTTATTCGTTTAAAGGTTGTATTTAATAGTAGCTATTTAGCTAACTTTATCTGCCCATTGTTCAAGACCATCAACGATATCTTGATATGCATTTTTGAAAGCACTCATATCGTGTTTATAAGGGTCAGCGATATCTTTATCCTGCCAATGACCTAACTTAAAGGTTTTCCCACGACAAAACGGCCAGCTTTCTTCAATCCACTTAGTCTGACTATCTGACATAGTGAAAATAAGGTCTGCTTTTAAAACCAACTTTTCATCAATTTGTTTTGCCACGTGATTGGTGACATCAAGCTGCTGCTTTGTCATGATTTCTAGTACCGCAGGGTCCGCAGGGTGACCGACTAATGCGCCGACGCCAGCAGAGTCAATAGCTTTATCAGGATAGCGTCGTTTTAATAAAGCTTCTGCCATTGGACTGCGACAAATATTACCGACACAAACGACCAAGATATTATCAAATGCCATGATAGCTACTCCCTATAAACCTGAAAGAGTTCTAACAGCAGAGGTTGAAGGTAGGATAGAACTAATAACACGATTCCAGCGCGTCAGACCTGTTGGGTCGACATACACGATATCATTAGGCAACATCTCAAACCGGCTAGTCAGTGGGAAGCTGGTAAGCGCTTGCATATCTACATAATATATATTTGTACGCTGATATTCAGGCTGATCGCGTACTACGTAGATTTTAGCCGCATTAGCTGTATTAGAGTTCAGTCCAGCTGACTCTCCAATTACCTGCGCTAAGCTCAATCCTTGGTCAATGATAGGTACAGGTGCAACTTTGCCAAACTCTCCCAAGACATATACTTTGTTGATATCTTCGCTACTGACACGAATAGAATCACCATCTTGGACATAAATTTGATTGGCTGATAATCCCACCTGCTGCAAAGACTGTAATCCCATACGATAATCAGTACCGTTCCTTCTCAACACGATACTGTTTGAGTTACCTTCTCTCGTCGTACCACCAGCCATAGATATTGCACTATATAACGACACAGGTTCATCGGTAATATTGAATTGACCAGGCTTGTTAACTTCACCATCGATAAAAAACTTATTACCCCGATATTCAGCAACTTTCACTTGCGGATCTGCATACTTTAGATAACGCTGTAATCGTGAACTCAAATTTGCAGTGAATTGTGGCACACTTAGCCCGCTCGCTTGTATACGACCTATCAAAGGAAACTGTATGAACCCCTGCTGATCAACAGGATAACCAGATGCTCCTGCAGCATTAATATCAGGATAGTCTACCAAAATGATACTCAATACATCAGAAGGCGCAATGCGGTAATTCATCCTATTAGACGATCGTACTAGAGTAGATAGGTTGCTACTCATTTGTGAACGAGCGATTTGCTTAGGCGGTAATGTGGCGAGCGTCAGCGGCAGTACATTAAAATCAATACCGTTGTCTGCAGTAAAAGAACCACTGGGTGGTAACTGACCAGCTTGAAGCCCGGAATTGATGGTTGTAGTAGCGCATCCATTAGACCAAAGCATCATAAGTAAAAGACTTGAGGCACTCAATAATTTAAGAGACTGTCGCATAATATAAACCTTTCGAATCATAGCAACATATCGTAACAAACAGTAGCTATTAAAAATAATCGTTATGCAAAAAAATGGGCTTCTTTTTGTATAATGCTCTATTCAAAAGGAAGCCCATTTTTTGAATGGGCCTATTTTAGCATAATTATACGTATCCTATACTCTATTTACAATTAGAGTCAAAGTGTTAATACTTTAACTCTAATTCTTATATCATTATTATTTATTTAGTTAAAATTAACTCGATGATAAGAATCTCAAGCTCTCAGATGAACTCTAAGAGATTATTGCTCTATTTTTCAAGTCTTCGGCATAGAAATTAACAGTTTCTTTATTCTTATCTGACAGTAGCAAATCCAAAAACATAATAGACCTCTTGCAAAAGTCATAAGCTAAGCTCGAAATTAACAAGACCGGCGAACAGCTTCATTCTAAGATCATAG
>NZ_JADQAN010000042.1:0-5824 GCF_022129425.1 Psychrobacter sp. Ps1
TGTCAGTTTGGTTAGTCATTGCTTATTCTCCTGTTAGTGGATTATAAGCAGTTACACAGTTTTTAGGAAACTCCCGAAAAAATACTAAGTGATGCTAATATCGCCACGCGTTTTCCTAATTTAATGTATGAACAACTAGACATTGCAAGTCGATATAAAGATTTATTTCCACTGAGTATTGCTGACTCCCTTACAGTTAAACAGGCAGTCGTCTTTCAACAGTTTAGCCAGTTTAGCGTTCTTGAGTCTTTTAAAGCTTTATCTAGATTGGAGAATTTTCCTTTCAACAGTATTGCAACAACTGAGTCCGACAGTATTCCAAATTTAGAAGAGAATGCTGGTATAACTGTATTGGAATTAGATTCGAAAATAAGCGATGAGCTATCTACTGTAGATGATTTCAATCAATTATCAGAAGAGAGACGTATCATATTAATCAATTTATATCGAGATTATTACTATCCTTTGATATTGAACAGTTTAGTGATACTTATGTGTTTACAAGATTTCTTAGAACAAAAGTTAGACCTAACAAATAATACATTCATCTTTGTTGGAAAATCAAAAGAAAAGCTATCTCATGTTAGCAATGTATATCGACCAAACCCATCAGCAATCATGGATAGTATAGTTGCAAGTTCCATAATGCTCTTAATAGCTAAGTTTTTAAGTTTTAGCTAAAATCTTATTATGAAAACAATGGCGAAAATTTACATGAATATAGAAATAGCTTCCTAAACCAAAAAAAAGCAGCGCCTCAAAAGAGATGCTGCTTTTTTTACGAAAATTAGTTTTAAACCAAAACCTAACCCTTCACATTCACCACATAACGCCCAACCACTTTGCTCGACATAAAGCGATCTAAGTATTCTGGCGTTTGCTCTAGCGTAATCTCTTCACCATAGCTCTCTAGATTAGGCAGTTTCATATCAGTGGCAACACGTTTCCAGATGGCTTCTTTATCCGCCAACGGGATATAGACTGAGTCGATACCCAATAATGATACTGCTCTAGTGATAAACGGCATGACCGTCATCGAAAACTCAGCGCCACCTGCTAGACCACAGCTCGTCACCGCGCCGCCCGCTTTAGTCTGTTTGAGCAAGTTAGATAGGTAGTCGCCGCCGATAGTATCAATGGCGTTTGCCCATAGCTCACGGCCGACAGGTTTGTTACCGATTTCATTGATGGTATCGCGATGACGTACTTCGCTCGCGCCAAGCTCTTTTAAATGTTCGCTTTGCTCTGGCTTACCTGAGAATGCAATCACGTCATAGCCGAGCTGCTTTAAGATAGCGATACTGATTGTACCGACGCCACCTGTTGCACCAGTTACAGCGACTGGGCCATCACTTGGTTTTGCGCCCATTTTTTCTAGCTTTTGGACACTTAGTGCTGCGGTTAGACCGCCAGTACCATAGGTCATTGCTTCTTTTAGCGTCAGCGTTTCTGGGCAAGGTAGCGCCCACTCTGCGGGGATTGAGATCATCTGACCGAGGCCGCCATCGGTATCCATACCGAGATCATAGCCGAATACTAATACTTCTTGTCCTGCGCTAAACGTGCCTGACTTATCACTGACGACCACGCCAGCGGCATCGATACCAGGGGTATGTGGGTACTGTTTGGTGATTCGTTTATTACCAGTGGCTGACATCGCATCTTTAAAGTTTAATGATGAATAATGCACTTCGATGAGCAAGTCATTTTCTGGCAAGTCACTAACTTTGCGCTCTTGGATGCTTTTTTTGAATTCGCCATCACTGGTTTCTTCGACGACTAAGGCTTTGAAGGTTGTATCGTTTGACATAGTTATATCCTTATTAAATCTTATTATTTGGGTTGATAGGTAGTTGCTTATGTTTGCATTAGAATTACCATAACAACAGTACGGTTAAAATAAAAAAGCCCAAGGTATTATCTAATGAGTAATACAAATGGACTTTTCATATTTTTTGATACCTTTAATGACAGTCATTGCAAGGTTAGAGGATCGCTTAAGGCTTCAGGATAACTTTACCTTTTTTGCTTGATTGTACTTTTCCAGAGACGGCAATTGTGATGTCATCTAGACTATAAATGGCTTCGATAGGTAGCTTTAGATCGCCGTTCGAAGCGCGTTCTAGTAGCTCATCGATTAGACGTTGTTTGTTGTCTAGATCCATTTCTTGACTGGTTTTGCTGCCCCAGAAGCCTTTTACAACGGCTTGCTTAAAGATCAAGCTGCCAGCGTCTAGTGCCATTGGCTTGCCTGACATGATACCAAATGAGACCAGCGTGCCTTTGCTACCAAGTAATGATAGTAGCTCGTTGCTCGACTCACCACCGACTGAATCGACGGCTGCTGTTATCTTGTCATCACCAATGATAGCGCGAACTTGGTCTTTCCAGTCATCATCAGCGGTGACGACATTGTTTTTGATACCGAGTGAGGTCAGCTCTTCTATCGCGTCTTTACTACGTACGAGGTTAATCGTATTTACACCGCGTGCTGCTGCTAGCATCGCAAGCGTTTTACCGACAGCGCCGTTTGCCGCGTTATGAATAATCCATTGACCTTTATCTACTTCCAGGAATTCTAATAGCATTAGGGCAGATAACGGCATCGCAATCAGTTGGGCAGCCAACTCGTCTTCGATGCTATCAGGCATGTTAAATACCATGCTGGCAGGGGCGACAAAATACTCCGCCCACGTCTCGTGCACACTGGCACAAGCCACACGTTGACCAACACTTAGATCTGTCACATCATCGCCCACGGCATCGATAATACCTAGCGCTTCACTACCACCGATGGCTGGCATCTCAGGCTTATAGCCGTATTGACCACTTACGGTTAGCAAGTCATGGTTATGAATAGGGGAGAGAATGGTTTTGATACGGACTTCGTTGGCAGCAGGCTGCGGCATAGGACGCTCGCCCACGCTCAGTACGTCGGAAGGTTTGCCAAAGCTGTTATGAATAGCACTACGCATGATGATTTCCTTTGTTTATTTTTAATAATCGTATTCTAGTTATTTGATTGTCTATCAGTGATGGACACTCGAAAAAAGCGTGCGATCAGCTAACAACAGTAGCAACTTTGACGGATTGTTATCAGTACTTTTTTGGTTAAGTAACGTTGTTGCTTACTGATGAGGACATTGCACAATCATGGCAAATTCAAGACAACGATATTATTGGGAAATATGCTGTAGTGCGCAGGAATATTTAATAAAACTCTATCCTGCTCAGTACATGCTCTTGTATTAGATAGGCGCAGATGTACGCACTTGGCCATGCAAACATAAAGGCCAATCCCCAAGAATGCATCAATTCTGCAAAAAAGCCATCAACGTAGCCTACTTTTACCAATAATAGCGCTGACGAGATAATAAGCGACATTATCATAGCCATCAGACCTGTAAAGATAAGGCGATAATATTTGCGGCGTGTACGTATTCTGATAGTGGGGAAGTTGGCCATAGTATTCGATTGTCCTAAATAGTGTTAGCTATGCCCAGCCTATGATGCGGGCATACGGTGTAAATATAATAATCAGGTAGTGAGTGGTCATAATAGAGAGGGTAGTAACTACCAGTGTTCATCATACTCCGTGATACCGACCGGGTAAAATCGTTATTATTAATGGTAGGGTTTGCGATATATTATTAATATGATTATTGTCTTTAAATCAGCATTTTAAAGCTTTTTGAAGAGATCACTTCTAAAACGAATATCTCTAAAAATAGCGCGTTCTCAGCAGTCGATTTTGCTACGATAACTTACTATAACTAAGAACAAAAACCACTAGGAGTATAGTATGGCAGCTCAAGAACAACGAGGGTCTCAACAAAAAACATTAGGAATCATCGGTGGTATGAGCTGGGAGAGTACCGAGAGCTATTATCGTCTGATTAATGAAGGTGTCAAGCATCAGCTTGGCGGACTACATTCAGCAGATTTGTTGATTCATAGTGTGGATTTTGCGTTGATCAATACGTTACAGGAGCAAGGCAGATGGGACGAGCTAGGTGTAATAATGGCTAGCAGTGCTCAGCGTCTACAAGCAGCTGGCGTACAAGGAATCATGATTGCCTCTAACACGATGCATAAATTGGTTGATGACGTACGCTCCGCCACAGACTTGCCATTGACTCATATCGCTGATGCGACTACTGATGCTATCAAAAAACAAAATCTCACCAAAATAGCTCTGCTTGGTACTCAGTTTACGATGACTCAAGATTTCTATAAGCAGCGTCTGATTGATGCGGGTTTACAAGTATTGATACCAGAAGATGAGGCAAGAGCAGAAGTACATCGCATTATCAAAAAAGAGCTGTGTGTCGGTGAGTTTAAAGACAGCTCACGAGAGTATTATCGTCAAGTGATTAAAGATTTGGCAGCGCAAGGGGCAGAGGGTGTGATCTTGGGCTGCACAGAGATTGGTTTACTTATCAAACAGGCTGATAGCCCGATACCTGTATTTGATACCACAGCTATTCATGCAGCTGCGGCGGTAGATTTTTTATTAGAGTAGTGCGGACTGATAAAAATATTTAAGCCTATAACGTTTTCACCAGTCGCTCAAGCAGTTCAAGCGTGCTCTCTTGTTTGACCAAAGTTACCCCTTGTCCTGCCCATAAAGATTGATGTTCTGCATCCATATTTTTAGAGGCATGAGCTCGCATAGATTTGGACATGGCATTTAATTGTGGGTAGGGCGGTAGCGCATCAGCGCTTTCAAATTGAGCAAAATCACGTAGATAATCGTTTAATAAACCACGAGCGAGCTTACCTGAGAATAATCGAGTTAAGCGCGTTTCTGAGCTGCGCTTATCTTGACTGGCATCGAGTAAGGCTTGTTTATAAGTATCATTGATACCGCATTGGTCGGTGGTCAAAAACGCTGTCCCCATTTGTGCAAGCTCAGCACCTGCCGCTTGTACTACCTTGATATCCTGTCCCGTCATAATGCCACCTGCTGCAATCAAAGGAATATCAGTACAGGCGCGGGTTTGGCCGATCAAAGTCAATAATCCCAATGGATCGCTTTCACTTTGCGGTAACCAACCACCGCGATGTCCACCCGCTTCGACCCCTTGTACACATACCGCATCTGCGCCAATATCTGCCCATGCTGTCGCTTCTAATGGATGATTAGCGGTACCGATGACGCGCGTGCCGAGACTTTGCAGACGCTGAACTTGCTCAGCACTGATAATGCCAAAGGTAAAACTGGCAACAGGCACAGGGTTGTCATAGAGCACTTGTAGCTGCTCTGCAAAGCTCTGCGCTGGGCGTTCAGGTAGTGTAAATTCGATATCATTGTCTTGATAGTACTCACTCAGCCAAGCGGGAATTGCGGTATCAAAGGTCGTAGATTCTTGCTCAGACAATACCATGAGATTGATCATAAACGGTCGGTTAGTGAGCGATTTAATGGTATCAATTTGGCTGGTCAAAACATTTGGCGCAGTCATGCCAGATCCTAATGAGCCCAGTCCACCAAAATTACTCACCATCGCTGCCAGCTCAGGCGTGGTTGCACCTGCCATTGGCGCTTGAACGATAGGGTAGGTTAAGTTTAGAGTATCAAGTAAGGTCATGATGGGTAGCCTTTTATTAAGGTGTTTGCATGGCTTACTTTAACAGAGCTGAGTAAATAGTATGTGAGATAGTGTTTATTTAGTTGCTGAATAGGGTGGTGGGTTTTGACTACGGAATTGTAGTTAAATTATTTGACTATAAAACTGTAGTTAAAGTAGACCTCTTGCAAAAGTCATAAGCTAAGCTCGAAATTAACAAGACCGGCGAACAGCTTCATTCTAAGATCATAGCG
>NZ_JADQAN010000043.1:0-5805 GCF_022129425.1 Psychrobacter sp. Ps1
CGTCTATAATACGCACCTCATCAAGACGAGCTGGAAGTAGCTAGTGTGTGATTACACACTGATAACCCAGTTAACTTGTTGAAACAAATTAAAAAAAGAAGTTGACAGACTATTAAAACATGATATGATGGTCAGCTCGCTAAATAGGATAAGCCACATTGGCTGACTTATTTAGTTTGAAATACTAGCACTGGACGACAGTGTCAGACATTATTTAAAAGCATAACTAAAGAACAACTTGTGTGGATTTTTGCTGATTCAGAATGCTAAAAAATAAAGTTGGTTTTACTCTCTTTTCGGGAGTCATTCTAACTATAAAAATTATCATTTAAGACAGCAGAAAAACTCAAAGTTAATTCATTACGAACATAATTTTTAGCGATTTTGCCAGATTAGATGAGCCAAGTTTAGAAGCTTCTTTAAAGAGCTTCATAGCAAGATTAAACTGAAGAGTTTGATCATGGCTCAGATTGAACGCTGGCGGCAGGCTTAACACATGCAAGTCGAGCGGAAACGATGGTAGCTTGCTACCAGGCGTCGAGCGGCGGACGGGTGAGTAATACTTAGGAATCTACCTAGTAGTGGGGGATAGCTCGGGGAAACTCGAATTAATACCGCATACGACCTACGGGAGAAAGGGGGCAACTTGTTGCTCTCGCTATTAGATGAGCCTAAGTCGGATTAGCTAGATGGTGGGGTAAAGGCCTACCATGGCGACGATCTGTAGCTGGTCTGAGAGGATGATCAGCCACACCGGGACTGAGACACGGCCCGGACTCCTACGGGAGGCAGCAGTGGGGAATATTGGACAATGGGGGAAACCCTGATCCAGCCATGCCGCGTGTGTGAAGAAGGCCTTTTGGTTGTAAAGCACTTTAAGCAGTGAAGAAGACTCTTCGGTTAATACCCGGAGACGATGACATTAGCTGCAGAATAAGCACCGGCTAACTCTGTGCCAGCAGCCGCGGTAATACAGAGGGTGCAAGCGTTAATCGGAATTACTGGGCGTAAAGCGAGCGTAGGTGGCTTGATAAGTCAGATGTGAAATCCCCGGGCTTAACCTGGGAACTGCATCTGAAACTGTTAGGCTAGAGTAGGTGAGAGGGAAGTAGAATTTCAGGTGTAGCGGTGAAATGCGTAGAGATCTGAAGGAATACCGATGGCGAAGGCAGCTTCCTGGCATCATACTGACACTGAGGCTCGAAAGCGTGGGTAGCAAACAGGATTAGATACCCTGGTAGTCCACGCCGTAAACGATGTCTACTAGTCGTTGGGTCCCTTGAGGACTTAGTGACGCAGCTAACGCAATAAGTAGACCGCCTGGGGAGTACGGCCGCAAGGTTAAAACTCAAATGAATTGACGGGGGCCCGCACAAGCGGTGGAGCATGTGGTTTAATTCGATGCAACGCGAAGAACCTTACCTGGTCTTGACATATCTAGAATCCTGCAGAGATGCGGGAGTGCCTTCGGGAATTAGAATACAGGTGCTGCATGGCTGTCGTCAGCTCGTGTCGTGAGATGTTGGGTTAAGTCCCGCAACGAGCGCAACCCTTGTCCTTAGTTACCAGCGGGTTAAGCCGGGAACTCTAAGGATACTGCCAGTGACAAACTGGAGGAAGGCGGGGACGACGTCAAGTCATCATGGCCCTTACGACCAGGGCTACACACGTGCTACAATGGTAGGTACAGAGGGCAGCTACACAGCGATGTGATGCGAATCTCAAAAAGCCTATCGTAGTCCAGATTGGAGTCTGCAACTCGACTCCATGAAGTAGGAATCGCTAGTAATCGCGGATCAGAATGCCGCGGTGAATACGTTCCCGGGCCTTGTACACACCGCCCGTCACACCATGGGAGTTGATTGCACCAGAAGTGGATAGCTTAACCTTCGGGGAGGCGTTCACCACGGTGTGGTTGATGACTGGGGTGAAGTCGTAACAAGGTAGCCGTAGGGGAACCTGCGGCTGGATCACCTCCTTATAGACGCATTCGGTCAGCAAGAATTCACAACAAGTTGTTCTTTAGTTTAAGCTTACGTTTTTAACAAACGTATTAGGGTCTGTAGCTCAGCTGGTTAGAGCACCGTGTTGATAACGCGGGGGTCGGTGGTTCAAGTCCACCTAGACCCACCATTTTACAATGGGGCCATAGCTCAGTTGGTAGAGCGCCTGCCTTGCACGCAGGAGGTCAACGGTTCGACTCCGTTTGGCTCCACCACTACTAAGACGGTTAAGTAAGCTTTAGATGCCAATAAATAAATAGGTATTAAATAGAAACAAGTGATTTTAATTGATTACTTCTTTCTGTTTTATACAGAATCTGTGACTCGACGAGAGCATAGAGACTATTTAAAAACATAGATATGAGTCTGGGTTAGGAAGAGCGTGTTCACGCGCACTTCTTAACCTTAATAACTCGCCTCTTAACGACATCAGTTGTTATCCCAGGGGTGAGTTATTAAAAAAAGTAAAGAGAACTGAATCAAGCGTATAAACATAGGTGATATCGTTATCATAATTAGATTGTATGACACTTAGAAGTCGAAAGACTACTTGGGGTTGTATGGTCAAGTAATGAAGCGCACATGGTGGATGCCTTGGCAGTCAGAGGCGATGAAAGACGTGACAGCCTGCGATAAGCTTCGGGGAGGCGGCAATATCCTGTGATCCGGAGATTTCTGAATGGGGAAACCCACTTACCATAAGGTAGGTATCCTAATTTATTAGGAAGCGAACGAGGGGAAGTGAAACATCTCAGTACCCTTAGGAATAGACATCAATTGAGATTCCCCTAGTAGCGGCGAGCGAACGGGGAGAAGCCGATTAATTCTAATGTAGAAGAACAGCGTGGGAAAGCTGACCGTAGTAGGTGATAGTCCTGTATTCGAAACATTAGAGTTAACATATTAAGTAGAGCGGGGCACGAGAAATCCTGTTTGAAGATGGGGGGACCATCCTCCAAGGCTAAATACTCCTGACTGACCGATAGTGAACCAGTACCGTGAGGGAAAGGCGAAAAGAACCCCTGTGAGGGGAGTGAAATAGAACCTGAAACCGTGTGCGTACAAGCAGTGGGAGCCCACTTGTTGGGTGACCGCGTACCTTTTGTATAATGGGTCAGCGACTTATATTCTGTAGCAAGGTTAACCGTTTAGGGGAGCCGTAGGGAAACCGAGTCTTAATAGGGCGTTTAGTTGCAGGGTATAGACCCGAAACCGAGTGATCTATCCATGAGCAGGTTGAAAGTGCCGTAACAGGCACCGGAGGACCGAACCCACTGTCGTTGAAAAGCCAGGGGATGACTTGTGGATAGGGGTGAAAGGCTAATCAAACTCGGTGATAGCTGGTTCTCCCCGAAAGCTATTTAGGTAGCGCCTCGGACGAACACCATTGGGGGTAGAGCACTGTTTCGGCTAGGGGGTCATACCGACTTACCAAACCGATGCAAACTCCGAATACCGATGAGTGATATCCGGGAGACACACGGTGGGTGCTAACGTCCATCGTGGAGAGGGAAACAACCCAGACCGCCAGCTAAGGCCCCAAATTCCTAGTTAAGTGGGAAACGAGGTGGGAAGGCATAGACAGCTAGGAGGTTGGCTTAGAAGCAGCCATCCTTTAAAGAAAGCGTAATAGCTCACTAGTCGAGTCGGCCCGCGCGGAAGATGTAACGGGGCTCAAACTAGGAGCCGAAGCTGCGGATTTGAATTTGTTTTCAAGTGGTAGGGGAGCGTTGTGTAAGCCTGTGAAGGTGTGTTGTAAAGCATGCTGGAGGTATCACAAGAGCGAATGCTGACGTGAGTAACGATAATGCGAGTGAAAAGCTCGCACGCCGGAAGATCAAGGGTTCCAGTCCAACGTTAATCGGGGCTGGGTGAGTCGACCCCTAAGGCGAGGCCGAAAGGCGTAGTCGATGGGAAATCGGTTAATATTCCGATACTTGTTTATAATGCGATGGAGGGACGGAGAAGGTTATGTCAGCCTGGCGTTGGTTGTCCAGGTGAAAGGATGTAGGTTTATAGCTTAGGTAAATCCGGGCTATTTTATACCGAGATCTGATAGCAAGCTGTACTTGTACAGCGAAGTGGCAAATACCATGCTTCCAGGAAAAGCTTCTAAGCAATAGTTATAAACGAATCGTACCCTAAACCGACACAGGTGATCAGGTAGAGAATACCAAGGCGCTTGAGAGAACTCTGCTGAAGGAACTAGGCAAAATGGTACCGTAACTTCGGGAGAAGGTACGCTGTTGATGGTGATAGGACTTGCTCCTTGAGCTGTTGGCAGTCGCAGATACCAGGCTGCTGCAACTGTTTATTAAAAACACAGCACTCTGCAAACACGAAAGTGGACGTATAGGGTGTGATGTCTGCCCGGTGCTGGAAGGTTAATTGATGGGGTTAGCGTAAGCGAAGCTCTTGATCGAAGCCCCAGTAAACGGCGGCCGTAACTATAACGGTCCTAAGGTAGCGAAATTCCTTGTCGGGTAAGTTCCGACCTGCACGAATGACATAATGATGGCAGCGCTGTCTCCAGCAGAGACTCAGTGAAATCGAAATCGCAGTGAAGATGCTGTGTACCCGCGGCTAGACGGAAAGACCCCGTGAACCTTTACTACAGCTTTACATTGAACTTTGACCTGACTTGTGCAGGATAGGTGGGAGGCTTTGAAGCCGAGACGCTAGTCTCGGTGGAGCCAATCTTGAAATACCACCCTGGTCATGTTGGGGTTCTAACTCAGGTATAACAATACCGAGGACAATGTATGGTGGGTAGTTTGACTGGGGCGGTCTCCTCCTAAAGAGTAACGGAGGAGTACGAAGGTGCGCTCAGACCGGTCGGAAATCGGTCGTAGAGTATAAAGGCAAAAGCGCGCTTAACTGCGAGACCCACAAGTCGAGCAGGTACGAAAGTAGGTCTTAGTGATCCGGTGGTTCTGTATGGAAGGGCCATCGCTCAACGGATAAAAGGTACTCTGGGGATAACAGGCTGATACCGCCCAAGAGTTCATATCGACGGCGGTGTTTGGCACCTCGATGTCGGCTCATCTCATCCTAGGGCTGAAGCAGGTCCTAAGGGTATGGCTGTTCGCCATTTAAAGAGGTACGCGAGCTGGGTTTAGAACGTCGTGAGACAGTTCGGTCCCTATCTACCGTGGGCGTTGGAAATTTGAGAGGATCTGCTCCTAGTACGAGAGGACCAGAGTGGACGAACCTCTGGTGTTCGGGTTGTCACGCCAGTGGCATTGCCCGGTAGCTACGTTCGGATGGGATAACCGCTGAAAGCATCTAAGCGGGAAGCCCACCTCAAGATTAGATTTCCCTAAAGAGCCGTTCAAGACTAGGACGTTGATAGGCAGGGTGTGGAAGCGCAGCGATGCGTGTAGCTAACCTGTACTAATTGCTCGTTTGGCTTGACCATACAACACCCAAGTGGTTTGTAACCAAGTCTAATTAATCTATCTTGTATAGCTCAGGCTATAGAATAAGAAAGAATATTTCGATATCACCTTTAACCTTGATTCAGTTAGGTTACAAGTTGATCGACCATAAACTAAACATTTATAGTCAAACAATAACAACAACAGACTCATATCTAACCCCCTTTGCTGACGACAATAGCGCGATGGCCCCACCTGATCCCTTCCCGAACTCAGAAGTGAAACATCGTAGCGCCAATGGTAGTGTGGTTCGCCCATGTGAGAGTAGGTCATCGTCAGCTCCTTATACTTAAAAAGAGTCATCCTTAATTGGGTGGCTCTTTTTTTTATCTTTTATTCCTAGTGACCTACGTAGCAAATCCTAT
>NZ_JADQAN010000044.1:0-5647 GCF_022129425.1 Psychrobacter sp. Ps1
TTCTTGGTCATGGTAAACTCCTCGTTGAGTCGTTAGTTTACCAAGTTTACTTGTACGGTTTCTTCAGCATAGCTCACCTATTAAATACTTGTTTAATAGGTGCTTTGACAACATAAAAATTAATACTCAAGATAATCCCTAATAGGGCGCTTTTTGAAATCAGAAGTGTCTTTCTTAAGACGGTTAATCATCTCAAACTCCCACCCCTGCGCTGTTTGTCCAGCTGGGCTAGTAGGTGTTACTAAGTGATTGTATTCCGCTATAAAAGCAGGGTTTCGAACGATACGTCCCAGCTGTTTATCATTAAGCCCTTCTACAGTAAACATATCAGCTGTGTGTGGATCACGTTTTTCTTCTAAAGCTTTTTTAGGCTTAGCTTTAGGCTTCACAGTAAACTTCAAACCAGTGACCGTACGACCTCGTTTGATGTTCTCATAAGTGATATTTATATCTGTCTTTTCATTAATCTCATCAATCGCTGGCTCTAATGCACGAGCTTTTAAGTTGTTTATACGGTTATAAGATTTTGGCAAACCTAGCTCTAGTTTATAGTCTTCTAATGTCATCTGAAAAGTACTCATACCTTCGTATTTTTTCGCTATATGATATAGATCTATTGAATACTCACCTTTTAACAGTAAGACATTTTCCTTTTTGTACTTAGTAAAAGGATTTGATGCGTCGAATGCTTTAAGCATGATTAGCACTTCATCAGGAAAGCACACTGAAATGTATCCATCCTCATATACCGCCCTGATTACCCAAGTGACGCCAACACGTTTCCCTCGTTCATTTATATAAGAAAACGAACGATTTAATAGGTTTTTACTAGCTACTTCCAGTTGCTTATATGCCGAACTAACCTTAATGCCACATTCGTTAGCAAATTGCTCAGCTGTAATTTCAATTGCATCTTTTTCAGACGCATCAATCATTCTAACTGTTGGACTAGCAAGTATAAGTAGTCGCTTCTCATCTAATGTCATCTTATGAAAACATTGTTCAATTCTGTTTTGCATGACAACCCAATTTTCAGGGTATTTTTTTTCATATGAATCAATTAAAGAACTCATAAAAACCTCATTATGCTACAATAAAATTATTGTAGCATAATCTATGATAGTTGTAGCTTCTAATTATGACTAACGTAGCTTTATCTATGACTAACGTAGCTTTATCTATGATGGTTGTAGCTTTATAGACGCTGTAATCCTTTAACAGCAAGGCTTACAGCGTGTCTAAAAGTATTTAAAAGTATTTAAAAGTAAAAAATATATTTTTGTTTTAATTAACTAAAGAAAAAGCAAAAGAAAGGCCATTAATGCTAGCGTCTAAACCTCATAGTATTAGATTGAACTGGTTGTTTAGTAGCACTCAAACCAACGTTTATAGCCTTCTGTTCATCCTTAGACAGTTCTTTGCCATAACTGGTCGTAAAGCTATCTAAGGACTGTTGTAGAGCCTCTGAGTGCCTTTGACGCTTATCAGCTTCTCGGATACTACTTAGACCAATCATCCCATGCTTAAATTGCTGACAAGTCCGATTAATCGTATCGGCTCTATGCTCGATTGCTAAAGCTTTATTCTGATCTGCTGTTGCCTCGTTGTTGATGTAATTATCTAATGCGTTAATATAACTAGGTGCTGATACGCTCTCAGCGGTCATCCTACTGACTTGTCCAACATCACCTAAAGCATATTTTTTCTTATCATCAATAGTTTTACGCTGCTCATCTAGGTTTTTGATGAAAGTGTCATAGTGGATTTTGATAGCATCGTACTGGTCACGCTCTGCCTTCGGGTCACGTAGTAAGTCCATGATCGGCTTGTTCTCTGTGAAGAAGGGAGAATCAAACGTATCGCTTAGTCTTCTAATATAATCACGATGGTCTTCGCCACTGGCTTTATTTAACGTAAATTTCTCAGCAAAAGCATCAAGTAAGTCGCTTTGACGATAGTCATACTTGTTGGGGTAGTCGTCTGAGCTTTCGCGCCAACCAGGTCTAAGTCTATTATCTTCTTTATGACGATCTAATAATTTCTGTGCATAACCCAGTCTTATATGTCTAAGTTGTTTATTAACATTCTCAATTCTTCCACTGTAGTATTTCGTTCTTCTATCGTAGCTTGTTGCTGCTGTATCAAATCGTTCTTGTTCTTCAGCAAGTTTAATAGCTCTTGCTCGTCGTGCGTTGTCATCGAAGGGACTGGGGCTGATTGAGGCTGTTGTTCTAGTGTGTTTTGCAATGAGGCTATCAACTTGTCTTTCTTGTTCAGTAATGTTTGTTGCTGGCTGTTCGCTACCGCTAATGATCTGGTCGATTTGTCCAGTTCGTTTAATTGCCCACTCAGCGTATCTTGAGTTTTTTTCAGCGACTCTGCTAGTTTCTGTGCCTGCTGCAACTGCTCTTTCAACGTCTTGTTTTCCGCTATCAAGTTGTCGTTTACTTCTCTCAATTCGGTGTTGTGCTCGAACATCTCCGCTATTGATTGAGTCAATCCATCGTTTACTGTCATCAATTCTTGGTTCTGCTTTAAAAGCAAGGCGGTCTGCTGCAAGCCTAATTTGGTTGTGGTTGTATCTGCTGACTGACTCATTATGTATTCCTATTTCTGTTTGTATGCCCATACGCTCTAAGATACTCGCGTCTTTTCCTAGGTGTTGGGTCGGTTTGAATGTTAGCCCTAGATCCTTATAACTCTTATGGGTAACAGGCTGAACGCCTTTCTGTGCCAGTCGTTCATTAAGAATATCTGCCCATTGTTTACGGGTGTTTTTGAGCCATTCACTGTTTGAACATAATCCGCGCCCCTTTTGTATTCTTTCCTTTGTCTTAGGATCGACTTCACCAATGAGTTCTTTTGGTACGACTGGGCGTGTACGCTCATCGTTAGAGACTTCACTATCTGATTTTCCCCCTAGTGATAGCTTGTTATCCTTTGATACATCTAGCTTTCGGGTTAATAGCAGTATGTGGGCGTGAATGTTTCGCGGATCAGGAGCAGCCATATCTTTATGCTTCGCTGCCGCTTTGATGTTTGCCATATCGTCACCTGCGGTGGGATCATGGACAAAAACCATGCTGAGAACGCCTTGTTCTTCGCTCTGCTGCTGAGCAAATTGCTCAAACAGCTCTATATTCTCAGCGCGTGACAGCTCAGGCACACCGCACAACACCCATTCACGTGCAAGACGCGCACTGTTTTTCATCTTACCGCGCTTGGTGGTTTCTCCAATCTCAACCAAATCAGCGATACTCTGAAAGTCCAACTCGATGCCACGCGCTTCCAACTGCTCACGCAACTGGTTAGGAAGCATTATCTGGCTGTGAACCACATCGGTTTTTTTGGTGTAATCGTAAGACCTAGCGTCGGGATTTAGTTTGTTGTTATCGGTAAGTTTTATACCGGCACGATATGAGATCGCCGCCGCTAAATTATGCCCTTGTCCACGACTCATCGATTTGGTTTCGGCTCTGAATATCGCCATTTTTGCACCTCGGGTTTTTGGTGTTTGGGGTTTCCCCAACGCGGTTTGAGACAATGAAATAATACCACACGAAGTACGGTTTATGTCATTTCTCGAAACTGCGCTCTTAGTCAGAGAGAGACAACCATTGAGTATGGAAATAGATTAACAATAAATTAAAGCTCTGACTCTCTAGGAGATAATAGTGAATAAACCCTACTGGTATATTACAATGGCCAAAGTTTTTCCATACCACTCTTCAAATTATTGAGCATTATCTATGAATTATAGAGCAGACATACAAGTTCTTCGAGGGGTAGCGGTAGTACTTGTTGTACTGTTTCACCTTGGTTTTAGCTCTATAAAAAGTGGTTTTTTAGGTGTAGATGTTTTCTTTGTTATTAGTGGCTTTTTAATGGCTGTCTTATACGATAAGAATGATATACCTAAATTTTATTTAAGAAGGGCTAAGCGTCTACTGCCAGCTTATTATGCCACCATATTTGTTACTCTTATATTTGCTTACCTACTAACTACTCCAAACGAAACAACGCAGGTAAGTAGCCAAGCCAAGTATGCTATTGCCTTTGCTTCTAATCTCGGTTTCTGGGCTCAGAACTCTTACTTTAGTACTACTGATTTCAACCCTCTTCTGCACTTATGGTCTTTGGGTGTTGAGATGCAGTTTTATCTCATCGTTCCTTTGCTTTACTGGGTATTTAGTAAGAATAAGTTTATGTTCTTACTAATATTAGTTGGGAGCTTAGTCTCATGTTTTGTGGTGGTTGGAATATCTCCTAAAACATCATTTTTCATGCTGCCTTTTAGACTATGGGAGTTTTTAATAGGGTATGGAGCTGCGTATTATTTTACAAATCAAGGTAATGTAAAGCTTACTAATTATAGATGGCTAGGTCTGATCGGACTAATTATAGTATTTATCATTCCATTGTTTTCTGTAAATGGTGAAGCTCTAAGCGCAATTGATGGACATCCTGGATTATTCGCCTTACTTGTCACTCTTGCTACAGCATCTGTTTTGATATTTGGAATACCTTCTTTAATCGAAAAATCAATTATTTCTAGGGTGTTAGAGCGTATTGGCAAGTACTCATATTCTATTTACTTAGCTCACTTCCCTATTATAGTAATCTACTTGTCAAAACCATTTTCTGGAACAAATTTATCCATTCCCACTCTCATGGATGGTGTAATTATAGTAGTTCTAATGGTTTTAACTTCAGCAGCACTATATTATTTTTTCGAACATAAGAGACTTAAAGTTAGTGTTACTAAACTCATTGTAGGGTCTTCAGTAAGTTTGGTTTTACTAGCTATGATATTACCAATCATTCAAAATAGTTTTTATTCACAAGAGGATCAGCTTATCTTTGACGCTTTTTCAGACAGAAGTACATATCGTTGTGGAAAGCTAATAAGAGTTTTGGAACCACGTGCTATATCTTGTGACTTAACTTCTGAAATCGACGAACCTAAGCAAACATTGCTGCTGGTTGGGAATAGTCATAGTGACTCTATCAAGACAAGCTTCGTTAACGAATCGGAAGCACACCAGTCTAAATTACTTTTTATGGTTTCTAATACCCCATTAATGAAAGGTGACATTAGTGCTAAGGGAGTGGTTGATGAAGCTATAAGCAAAGGAGTGGATAAGATAGTACTCCATTTTAAAGGCTCATCCATATCTAACGAGACTATTGATGAGGTCATTGAAAAATCTCAGACGGCTGGGATTAAAGTGTACTTTATTGAGCCTGTTCCTGAATGGGAAGAGAGTGTTCCAGTAGCTATGTATGATGCTATCCACAAAGAAAACTATACGACTGAGAAGCAAACTAAAACAGACTATCTAAGTAGAAACGCTCCTCAAATCAATTTTGTTAGAGCAATTAAAAAAGATAATTTCCTAGCGATTCCTATCGTTGATTATTTTTGTAATCAGGATTGCAAATACGCTTCTAGTGATGGAAAGCCATTCTATTTTGATAGGCATCACTTAACAATTACTGGTAGTGAACAAATTAAAGGTGTGTTTGATAAGATTTTATCAGACTAAATTATGGCTCCGTATATGAGCACCTTGACCCCTGCCGTCAATCCCGTAGAATTAAACTTGGGAGATTTTAGTTACGCAGCTTGACGATAATAATCAAACCA
>NZ_JADQAN010000045.1:0-5164 GCF_022129425.1 Psychrobacter sp. Ps1
GCCCTTGCAGGGGGCTAAAATGCTAAAAAGCTGGGTGAAATGGGTAAACGCCCCTGTTACACCCGCTTTTTTTGTCTTTAAAACCTTTTAAAAAAATATGCGAAATATATCCGCTGTTACAATGAATAAAGAACAAAATTCTTGTATCATAATTTTATATTTACATTTGTTAACTTAATAGTTACATTGTGGGCACCTAGTTTACGCCATGAGTAACTAAAAAATTAAGAAGGAAGTGAAATGAAAGCCGTACTTACTCTAATAACTGCTTTATCGCTTGGTGGCTGTGTTTCAGCAGCCCATCATGCAGAACAAGTTCAAGCCAACTCAAATATATCTGTAGGCGTTGCTCAAAAACAAATCAAAGTGGGCATGAGTGGTGCAGATGTATTACAAGTGCTTGGTTCGCCAAATATGGTTTCTACAGATGATCAAAGAAGAGAGGTCTGGGTTTACGATAAGGTAGCTACAGACAGAGTGCAGTCATCAAGTACAGGTTGGGTTTTTGCTGTTTTAGCAGGTGGTCAAATGAGCTCAGGGGCATCATCTACTTCGCAAAGAACACTTACTATAATAATAAAATTTGATGAGCAAAACTTAGTAAGAGATTTTGCATATCATTCATCAAAGTTTTAAGGGCTAACTAATGAAAAAAATGAAATACATTTTTATTGCTTGCACTCTGGCAATGACGGGTTGTGCAACAACTGCACCAGAAAATCTATTCCAAACTTCTGAGACTTCTCTTCAAGACCGCCAAATGCAGTCCAGATTCTTTGAAACCAAGAATGAAGTTGCTCTTCTTTCAGCTGGGGTAGCTGTATTGCAAGATATGGGTTATTCGATAGATGAGACTGAAACAAAATCAGGTGTTATTACAGCATCTAAGACTGTCAGTGCTACCAACAATGCGCAGATAGCAGGCGCTGTATTACTAGCCGTACTTGGTGGTGGCGCTATGTCAGTTGATAGCGAACAACAAATTAAAGTTAGTTTCGTCACAATACCTTCTAACCTTAATAACGAAGGCTATTTAGCTAGAGCTACTTTCCAGCGTATTGTGACAAATACTCAAGGACAAGTAACTAAAGCCGAAACTATGGAAACAGAGGAGCTATATGTTGAGTTCTTCAGTAAATTATCTAAATCAGTATTTTTAGAGGCTCAAGAAATATGAAATCATTGAAAATAGCTTTTTTTGCCGCTTTCATCGCTATTACAGGTTGTGCAACCCATGATGCTAGAATCTTGGGCGCTGATAATCAAGTAGAGCTACGCAATATGCAAACGCGAGCTTTTGACACTAGTGATAAGACTGTAGTAGTTAGAAATGTAATATCAACCTTACAAGATTTGAGTTTTGTCATTGATAAAGCTGATACAGATCTAGGTACAGTTTCAGCTACTAGACTAGTCAATGGTAGTAGAGTCAGAATGACAGTTACTGCTAGACCGTCTAGTTCTGGCAAATCTACGATCGTTAGAGCAAATGCGCAGTACAACTTAAAACCAATTGAAAACCCCAAAATATATCAAGATTTTTTCTCATCACTATCAAAATCGCTTTTCCTATCAGCCAATGCTGTAGAGTAATACAGATATAAAAAACCCGTGAAAATCTCACGGGTTTTTTATATCATTTAATATTCAAGATACTCTCTTATAGGTCTCTTTCCGAACTGTGAGGCATCTTTTTTTAGTCGATTAATCATCTCAAACTCCCATCCATTCTGCGACTGTCCAGCTGGGCTAGTAGGGCTTACTAAATGATTGTAATCCGCCATAAAAGTAGGGTTGCGAACAATACGCCCTAGCTGTTTATCGTTCAAACCATTAATGGTGAACATATCTGCTGTATCTGCGTCTCTACTACTTTCTGGTGGTACTTTCTTAGGTCGACTCTTAGTTAGAACCTTAAACTTAAAACCTACTATGGCTACACCCTTTTTAACTTGTTCATAGCTGACTTTTAGGTCTGACTTTCCATTTATCTCATTTACTGCAAGATCTAGAACTCGCTTCTTAAAGTCGCTCATTGCCTTATACTCAGTTTCCTCGACACCCAATTGTCCTCTGAAAGTATCTAGGTCGAAATTTACCTTCTTCGCTTGTCTCCACTGATTAAGTAACTCATATAATCGTACAGAGTACACACTCTTCATTGGTGCCACCTGCTCTAGCGCAAACCTTGTGAATAGAGTTTTGGCTTCTATAGCATCAATACGTGTAATCTCCTTGACTACAGCAGGTGTAAGCATTATTTCAATAATAGCCTCATCATCTAGATACTTTGCCTGACTCACCCAATGAGACTTAACTGGCTTACCATCCCGCTCATCAAGAAATGTAAAATAACGCTTAAATAAAGAGGTTTCAGCCTCAATAAGAACTTCGTAGGCTGTTTGTCTTGTTACGCCGAACGCCTCGGCATAACGGCTTGCATGGATAGGTAACGGAGTTACGGTATCTATTCCTGTACCTGTCTCTCTTGCATCTATAATCGCTAACTGCATAAGGCGAATTTCAGAAAGAGATAATTTTTGTAGAGCTGTATTTAGCCTATGAGTTTTGACAACCTCGTTTTTTAATCCTTTATCGCTCATTCCTATAAGCCTATTTTATTTTTAATGACTTAAATATATCAAGTCATTAAAGGGTCGTCAATAAATAATGTCCTTAATTGACAGGTAAACGTCCGTTAATTGACAGGTAAACGTCCGTTAATTGACAGGTAAACGTCCGTTAATTGACAGGTAAACGTCCGTTAATGCTCTCTGAGACTTAACAATAGCAAGGTACACAGGCAACTTAAAAGCATTAAAAGCATTAAAAGCATTAAAAACCTTTTTTGTTTTTGATTATTTAAAAAAGAAGATGAAGAGCCTGACTTATATTAAAATCTCAACCTCATAGTATTAGATTGAACCTGTTGTTTAACAGCACTCAAACCGTCGTTTATAGCCTCCTGTTGATCGTCAGACAGCTCTTTGGTGTAACTGCTCATAAATGTATTTAACGAGCCTTGTAGAGCCTCTGAGTGTGTTCTATGTTGATTGGCTTGTTGTAAATCTCTTAAACCTATTAAGCTATGCTTGAATTGCTGACAAGTATGGTTAATCGTATAGGTACGATGTTTAATGGCTAACGCTATATTTAGCTCTTCGTTTGCCTCATCATTGATGTAACTTTCCAATGATTTGATATAACTGGGCGCTGATATGCTCCCAGCGATCATTTTGCTAATTCCACCAGCATTACCTAAGTCACTTCTAGTCTTGCTATCAATGACTTCACGTTCTTTATCCAGGTTTTCTATGAAGGTGTCATAATGTATTTTGATAGCATCGTACTGGTCACGCTCTGTCTTTGGATCACGAAGTATATTAATCACAGCTTTGTTCTCAGTAATGAGTTTTGAATCGAACCTATCGATCATTCTTTTCATGTAATCCTGATAACCTTCATCATCCGTTTTATTTAAACCAAACTTTTCAGCGAAAGCATCGAGTAAATCGTTTTGTCGATAATCTAGTTTGTCAGGGTAATCATCTGAACTCTCACGAAAGCCAGCTCTGAGTCGATTGCTATCTTTATGACGATTCAACCATTTTTTTACGTAACTGAGTCTTACCAACTTAGCTCGTTCAAAAGCATTTTCAACTCCTCTATCTTCTGCTGCTGTTTTTCTATTAAATCGTCCTTGTTGCTCAGTAATTTTAATAGCTCTTGCTCGTCGTGCTTTGTCATCAAAGGGGTTTGGGGCAGTGGTAATTGCGTTAGCTCGGTTTGCAATGAGTTGATTAACTGCTGTTGATTGCTGCTCAAACTCTGCAATTCTTTCTTCTCTTGTTTTAACGTCAGGTTCTCTTGTTCCAGCGACTTTGAGGAGGCGCTCACTACTTTTAATCGCTTTTTCAGCGTTTCCTGAGTTGCTCCCAATGATTTTTGAGATTCCCTCAATAACTTTGTTGATTGTTTTATCTTCTCTAACTGCCCACTCAATATCTCGTTCTCTTGTTTCGATTCGCTGTTGGTTGTCATCAATGCGTTTGTCGATTTGTCGATGTCGATTAGTCGCCCACTCAATTCTTTCAGCTGCCCACTCAGTATATTCAATGGTGTGTTGCTCATCTGCTGCCCTCTGCTTACTTTGTTTGGTGAATTCTTTACGTTGATTGACGACATGAATGGCTCTGTTCTTGTTGCCTTGCTCTGTGTTTATGCCTTTGCGTTCCATACTGGTGGCATCAACGCCCATTTTGATGGTTGGTAGACGGTCTAAGCCTTGATCTTTGAAGCTGCGAGCGTCTAATTTCGCTAGACCAAGTCCGACTAACGCCTTATTTGCCATATCTACCCATAATTGGCGAATGTCTTTGATCTCTTGGATAGACGACTGCAAGCCATTGGCATCACGTTTCTTGTTTGACCACTCAAATGGAATCTTGAACTGCTTATCAAAGAATAGTGTGCCGTCTGCGCCCAACTGCGCCTCTCGGGTGGTTACTAAGATATGGGCGTGGTAGTTGCGAGGGTCTGCACCGCGAGCGACCTCTTTCTTGCTAGGCGAGTGGATGGCGCAATCGGCAATGATGTTGTATTTATCCGCTAAGGCTTGGGTAAACTCATGTGCCAGAGCCTTACGTTTCGCCTCATCTAGCTCGTAAGGCAAATTAACCAGCCATTCTCTGGCAACTCTGCTATCGATTCGCCCCTCAACCTCTTCTGCTTTGTTCCAAAGCTCTTCACGGCTAACCGTCAGACCTTTTGCTTTGAGCGCGCTCGGCAAAATAATATCGGCACTCATGACCCCTGATTTTTTTGAGTAGTCATGGCTCTTGTCGTAGCGTTCATCTTTGAGAATGACACCAGCGCGATAAGCCGCAGAAGCAACGGCTGATTGCCCTGCTTTTCGAGATATTGCTTTGGTCGAAATGTGGACTATTGCCATGATCAGTTACCAAGGTTTTGGCTTTTGGACACCACGCTTTTTGTGGTGTTTGGGGCTTGGGGTGTCCCCAACGAAAAAGGACTCTAGAGATTCAAGCATACCGTAGGTAGCGCAGAATATCTAGAGTCGTTATTTCGCCCTTGCAGGGGGCTAAAATGCTAAAAAGCTGGGTGAAATGGGTAAACGCCCCTGTTACACCCGCTTTTTTTGTCT
>NZ_JADQAN010000046.1:0-5125 GCF_022129425.1 Psychrobacter sp. Ps1
AGCGCGTAATTTTAAGTCAATGCTTTATCTGGCGTGTACTATCGTTCATTGTAAGATGAATTGAAGACACGCCCTAGTCAATATGGAATATAGAAATGCTAGAACCATTACAGACCCAAGATGCATCGACTTGGCTAATTCATGCAGTTTATTATAATAATCTATGGCATCAATGCGATGATTATTTACGTACAAACCCACTTCCTGAACTCAGTAAAGTTGAAAATAATTATTATAAAAGCAGACGTACTTTACTGTTGAACCAAAAACAGAATTGCCAGCTTACAGCATTAAGACTGACTTATAGCGAGAGTCAACTAAATGAATATCTAGAGCATGATTTGATACTAATGCTTGACCCTGATGAAAAAGGCATAAATGGAGATGGTGTTTTTTATTCACTTTATGCTCGTCAGCATCCAGATAGAAAATGTCATATTCCCTACAGTGTTTTGCTAGAAAATCTAACCAAAAAAGAGCAACTTTTTTTTAACCTTTAACCTTTTGTTTAATTTGAGAGTCATATGGATTTAGGTAATATATTACAGAGTATACTTGGGCTGGTTTTTAATAAATTTGAAATTACGGCAATGGCATTAGAACATAACCCTTATATATTCTTTGCTATTTTAATAGCATTTTTATTTTTTATTGCAACTGGTGCTTTAGCGCTGAAAAAGACTAACAATGGCGCAAGTAGTATCCTAAAGTTTGCGCCTAGTATCTTAACCAGTTTAGGGCTATTAGGTACATTTTTTGCTCTTACCGAATCTTTAGTAGGGTTACAGCTAAATGATTTAGGTAATATCAATAATGAAAATTTGTCTGACTTCATTAAAAGCTTAGGTTCAGTTTTTAGTTTTTCTATATTAGGTATAAGCTCTGCAATATTTTTTATGATTGTTAACTTCTCCATATTGGCTCGTAGAAACAATCAAATTTTAAGTCAAAAAGTTAATTCTAAAGTTGAAATGCAAAGTCGCCAAACTAAGTTAGATACACTTAATATGTCAACTTTAAATGAACTGAAAAGCCATAGTCAGTATCTGAACAATTTGGCTAATATTTCATCCAAAACCAATATTCAAAGTGATTATTTACAAGAAATAAGTGGTCTGACTAAGCAGCAAGGTGATGTGCAAAAAACCCAAGCAGAAGCGCAGCAGCAACTATTTATGACTCTTAGTAATACTTTGACTCGTATGTCTAGTGCGATTACAAATATCGAAACTGGCTACGATATGGACAAGCTGGGCGATGTTATTTCCGAAAAAATTGGAGAAGTACTCACAGAACCCTTAGCTAAAATGACTCAGGCATTAGAAAAAAATAATAGTGATGTCATTCATAAGTTATTGGCTGATTTAAAAGAAGATATATTAATACCTATCAAAAATGAAATTGCCGCTACCAATGAGACGACCAGTAAAGTTATTGAGGCAGTTGATAAGAGTCAAGTCACTAACACTCAGTTGATTGTAAAACTGGGGGATGTGACTCAGCAGATGGGTAATTTTGTCACAAATACAAATTTACTAGTCAGCGCAATGGCGTCTACAGTAGATCAGATGGAAACGTTACAGCAAAATCAAGATAAAACATTAAAAGAATTCAATACTGATCTACAAGACAATCTTGCTGGTATTCAGCCTGCCATTGAAAAGGGTATGAAAGCTGCTGAAGACGGCATGACAAGCTCAATTACATTAGCAACCACTGCTATGAAAGGTGCAATACAAAGTGGTGTCGGAGAAATATCATCGACAGTCGCTAAAATGGGTGAGTTACAGGTTACTCAGGACAAAACACTAACAGACTTTAATGTTGGTTTAAAAGAGAACCTTGCAAGCATTCAGCCTGCTATTGAAGAAGGTATGGAGACTGCTAAAAATGGAATGGTAAGTTCGATTACGTTGGCGACAACCGCCATGAATACGGCGATGACTGGTGTCATTAAACAAATATCTAAAGATGTTGTTGATAATTTAAGTAGTGTATTAGGCGACTTTAACAACAATATGGATCGCCACTTAACTCGTATGAACAATGAGCTTTCAGATACAGGGTCACGAGCAGCTGTCTTGATTGATTCTAGTGCCAGTGCATTAAGAGATACTTTAGGTGATATTGATAAGACATTAGATGACTCCTCAAAAAAACTAAAAGACGAATTAGAAGCCTTCAGAACAGAGTATCAATTTAGCCTAGATACTTTCTTCACACAACAGAATGAAGCCCTTGAGAAAACCCTTGGTGTCCAAAATAAGCGATTACAGGAAACGGCAGATCAACTCGGTAAGCAATTTGAAAGCATGGACAAAGCGCAACAAAAACTGAATGAAGAATCATTAAAGACCATAGATAGATCGCGTGAAGTATATGAGCCATTATTGAATCAAATGGCAACCATCGCCACCACTTTAAACAAAGGTCATGGTACGTTAGTCAGAGACTTACGCGAGATGCGAGAGCATACCGAAGATATTAATAAGGCTCTTGAAGAATTAGGGGAGACGATGCCAAAAGAGTTTACCAACGCATTTGCAACCCTTAACGATGCTTATATAAATAAGTTCAATACCAGCAATGAAGCGTTAGAAAAAATAATGAACGAGATGATAACAGCCTCTGCGGTGTTGTTAACAGCCAGTAATAGTCAACATTCAGATGACGAGTAAAGGAGCACACACATGCTAATGTATGACGATGAACCTTTAGAGAGTTATGAAGAGGATGCCACGACATGGATTGCTTTAGCTGACATGATGACAGGATTGATGGCAATATTCTTGGCATTGAGTATCGCCATCTTGTCCATGCAGCAAGATAAAAAAGACGCTATTATTTTGGCAGTATCAGACAATTTAAAGAAAGTGTTAGAAGAAAAAGGCATTCCTGCCAATATTGATAAAAAAACTGGACGGCTTATCGTTTCAGAAAAAACTAACTTCGGTTATGGCGCAGCGACGCTTAAAGAGGAAGGCAAGCAAAACCTTGATATTATTATGCCTCTCTATGCCAAAGCTATATTTGAATTGACTCCTGAGCAGCAGAGCCGAATTGATCGTATTGTCATTGAGGGTCATACCGATAGCGTTGGTAGTTATACCTCCAATATGACTTTAAGTACCCAGCGTGCCAATGCTATCTTGGCGCATGTCGATGCTATGCCAGACTTTTCTTACAAGCAAGTTTTTTTACAAAAGCTCACGGCTGTTGGACGCGGTGAAAATGATGCCAGTACCTCAGATGAGGTCGCCAATCCTAATGATAGAAACGTGGTGATACGGTTTGAGTTTAAGGAAGGCGATGATCAAGAGACTTCTTTAAAAACTCCAGAAGATACGGTTCGGAAACTGAATCAAATGACCTTAACACCATAAACATGAGTAACTGTTCGCCATGAAAAAAAGTATGTCTGTTAATTTTACTGTCGACTTTTCTCACATTAATGCTGACAACATGAAATCGTTAATTCATCAGCCCTTGTTTGATACCATGCCTTGGCAAGCATTGGATTTGAGTGTTTTGCAAGAAGTGGATATCGATGCTGATCTTAAAAAACGTGCCGAGCAAAAATTTGATACTTTAAAAATAAACCAGACCAGTGCCTTTAGTGTTATTGATGTACTGGCATTAGTGATCATCGAAAATGAAGAATGGAAAAATAAAGCCATTGCTAAAACTGTCACTAATAATTGGTGGCTATCTGCTCTAGAGATGGAGGATCAACAGGCACTATATGCCAGCTTAGTATTGGTACTGCAATATCAGCGAAACCCTGAGTTGTATGAGAAATTTGCTAATATATATGCCTTAAAAGCACTAATAGGAATGTTATTAGCAGATGATAGTTATAAGTGGCAAGACAATATGCTTAAGCTTTCAGTGAAAGCCTTATTGTCTCAGCAACCTAGCCATTTTGCTACAGTAGCATTAGAAAACCATATTACAGTTCATCAACTGTTATCCAAGCATAAACTGCCAGTGAGTACGGATTTTGAAAGTAAAGCAAATGAAGAGTGGCTTGCTCTATATCTAAAACTGACAGAAAAACAACTATCTTCCTATAGCCGCGCCATTAACCCTTATCTCAAGCGTCGGTCCGATATACATTCTGCCGTCAGTCGTGCTGAATCGATTTTTAGTAATCGTTACTTTAAAACAGATTTATCGACACTCGAAAAGCAAACGCACAAATTTACGGATATTCATATATGGCTAAAAGAGTGGAATAAAAATCCTGCATTCAAGCAATTATTAGGTAAAGAATATCAACAGATTCTGCGTTGCTGGCTGGGGGCAGGAAACTATTACCAATTAGAAAAAGCGGTGAGGTACATCGCGCAAGTCAACGATGAAGATATTGAAAGTAATCGTAGTATCTCTATCAACCGCTATATATTTTGGACAAACTACCAGCAGCATATTATCGATTATTGGTTATTGATTCCTAGTAATCAACAAGCTAAGTACCAACCTATATTTGCCACTGCTAACATTAAATTGGTGAGTAAGGAGTCCACCTTAAATTACTCTAGTTCAATGATTGCAGAAAATGTAGCTTCGGTACCAACAGTCTTACTTAAGTTTGATGATTATTACTTTATTCAGCCTTTAGTTAACACAGGAGGGAAAGCTGACTTAGTGATGACGAGCAGTGTGGCGCTCCTAGATAGCGCATTACAACCTAATGAAATAGAAAGCCATGTTTTTAATAACATTGAACTCAATCTTATCCATGATCATATGTTTTTGTGGCAACGAGATATGGCAATGTGCCTGAAAGAGAGTTTTAAAATCATTATGGGTAATCCTAATAGGTTTGTGTACACGCCTACTTTTGGTGATAGCTTTATCAATCCAAGTAAGAATATAGACCATAAAGGACGATTAGAAAATATAGAGCGTTGGTATAAATACTCTCGTCACAAAGATGAGTTGGATAAATATGCTATTAGCTACCAAAAGCGTCATGTACGGCATGGATGATTGAACCACTCTAGGATTGTAGTGGTCAACTAATCTAGGACACCTGATAAGAGATTTTGACCCCTGCCGTCAATCCCGTAGAATTAAACTTGGGAGATTTTAGTTACGCAGCTTGACGATAATAATCAAACCA
>NZ_JADQAN010000047.1:0-5124 GCF_022129425.1 Psychrobacter sp. Ps1
TCTTGGTCATGGTAAACTCCTCGTTGAGTCGTTAGTTTACCAAGTTTACTTGTACGGTTTCTTCAGCATAGCTCACACTTTACCTTGTTCCATTAGGTAAATACTATCGTATTGTTTCAATATCTTTAATCAATACTTAAATATTCTTTTAATGACCTTAGTATTAGCTCTTCATTATACAACTTCTCCGGTAGGCTAGCTTGTTTAGCAAGTGCTACATAGTCAAGGTCTTTAACGTCCTCTATCTTTACTTTAATATGTGTCACTTGTTCTTCTCTCAATGTTGAAAAAAAGTCTTTAAACTTGAAATCATTTCCAAACAAATTTTGATCATCTATTTCTAACCATACCCATGGAATATTATAAGCTTGAGCGATAATCAAACCATGTAGTGAAGTAGATATACATACTGATGATGAAGCGATCTCACTTACAACACTTTCCATATCTTTTTGTACATCTATGATGTTCAAGCTATCATCTTTATTAATTATTTCCAAAAAATGTGGCTTATGTATGAAATGAGGACAAACCCCAACCCTCTTGTGACTATTAACTAAGGGTTGATAAAATAAAGGCAATATTAGAGCCGGATCACCATAGACTACATTATCAGGTAGTTTTACATTAGCATTAACTAAGCACTCTGCTGTTTTCTTACCTCTGAGAGAAAGTATTAATGGATTATATTTTTTAATATTATTTAAAGTTTTGTCTGAAGGCTCCTCTATAAAACCACTCCCCCATACAACCATATCTTTTCTATCAACTGACTGCAGGATGCTACCAACTGTAATAAACCCAGAATAGCTTTCATTAATTATGTTCAAAACTGGTCGATTTGTTATCTTAGATATCAAATATGGACCAATAAGATCACCAAAATTTGGCTTTCCATCCCAATAAGCAACTAAAGCAAACCCATTCGGATTTTTGACTTTGCTATCAATAGTGACTGTCCGATTGTTGGTATATATTCTTATCGTATTGTCTTTATTTATGTAGTTTACAATACCGATATACACCTTTTTTGGTACCACTACTTTTAACAATGATTTAATTGAGCTACTCTTGTTAGGAAGCTGTAATAAGGATTTTATATAATTCATTTAAGTGTCCAATACATGATTATTTAAATATTAATTCTAGTTTTTCATTACAAATATTAGTTTATACAATATTGCAACTAATGATGCATCTTATATAACATCGCTTTTATCTTATCTAAAATAGCTAACCTTTCAACTTTACTGAATCCAAAAACAGCTATTGCGCTTAAGATATAAATACATACGACAATAGACTTCAGTAAAAACCCTAGGTTTTCAATAAAATAAGGGTAAGTAATATAGTATAGTCCTCCTACCATAACTGAAACTACCATTCCACGTCCAACAACCTCTTTAAGATATCGATATATAGGGAGAGAGACTAAGCCTTTAAGAATGCATAACCTTGTTATAAGAGCCAATACAGACAGTATAATATTGACATATATAACTGTATAAGGCTCATAACCCATTCTTAAAACAATGTAAGAGAAAGGTAAATTCAATAGTAGTAGACCGCCAACTAATGTCTGATATAACTTTATTTTACCTGTAGCTTGGGCAGATGTCATCAAGGGTGCAGATACACAATCAATTAACATATTAACTATGATGAGTTGTATAAATATTGAAGTATACTCAGGAACAACACCTAGCCATACTTGTAATATCAAGTCAATATTTATTAAGACTGGCATAGATAAGAAAAATAGTAAAAAAAAGTTATATTTTGCACCATAGCAAACAAGGCTATGCATGTAATCCATATCTTTTGCTGCATAAGACTTAATAATCTGGGGATTGATAGCTACCTGCAAGTTCTGTACGAAGCTATTTAAAGCAGCAGATACTTGCATCGCAATAGCTCTCGCAGCATTTACTGTTGGTCCAAAGAATATATTTAAGAGTATATTAACTCCCTGTCCACCCATTACCGCAGCGATATTACCCCAAAGATTCCAGCCTGTGTAAGAAAGCATCGTATTAAATAATCTTCTATTCCAATAGAACCTAAATTTGGACTCTGTAAACTTAGTTTTACAATAGCTCCGATAAACCATAAATATAATAAATACAACGGTGAGACTGAGTAATCCATATAGAATTAGCTTATCCATGCCAAACCAACCAAGCATAAATACAATCAGCAGCTTGAGTATCACATCTAAGATGCTAACTGCAGCAAATATACTCATTTGTTCATGGGCAATAATCAATGCATTATAGGGTACGCTTATTATCGTCACCATAAAGGATAAAAGTGCTAAATGAAAAACCCACTCTGCAGCAAATATTCTATCTATAGGTATGGTCATCTGTGTTCTGACAAACCACAAGCCGAGCGTTTCACCCACTACCAATACAATTACAGCAATAAGGATGTGGATATTCATACTCATGCTGAATATCCCTCGCACATCCTTCTCACCTGACTGCCCTAACTCAAAAGCAAGGAATCGTTGGGTAGCTGACGACATTGCTCCATGCAAAAAACCAAGCATCGTCACAAAACCAGCAACTACGTTATATATACCGAAATCTTCAACTCCGAGAGTTTGTAATATGACCCTTGAAGTGTATAGGGCAACCGCCATGGTCAATAGCATACGGAAATATAACATGCCTGCATTTTTTGCCATGCGTTTATATTTGTTATTTTCCATTTTAGGTATTAGCAATAATATCGTTCACATACCAAGGCATCGCTTTCTTAATACCTTGAATAATATCAAACTGTGGCTCATAACCTAACGCATTTTGTATTTTGCTAATATCAGCCTGACTATGACGTACATCCCCTGCTCTGAAATCTCGATAGACTGGGTCTTGAGTGTAGCTAACACCATTGGCAATTAAATGCTCTCTAAGTGCTGAAAACAGCGTATTAAGGGTAGTACGACCACCGACCGCCACATTATATACTTGGTTCTTAGCTTCATCATTAGCAGTCGCAGCTAAGATATTAGCTTGTACTGCATTTTCAATAAAATTAAAGTCGCGACTGGTATCGCCATCGCCATTAATAAATACCTCATCACCTGCGATCATAGCAGCCGTCCACTTTGGTATTACCGCTGCATAGGCACCATCTGGTGTTTGGCGTTTAGCAAAGATATTAAAGTAGCGTAGACCTATAGTATTAAAGCCATAAGTACGTGAGAATACGTCTGCATACAGCTCATTGACATACTTAGTTACCGCATAGGGAGATAACGGATTGCCAATAGCATCCTCGACTTTTGGCAATGCTGGATGATCGCCATACGTTGAGCTACTCGCCGCATAGGTAAAGCTAGCTACCTGAGCATCACGAGCAGCTACGAGCATATTTAAGAAGCCTGAAATATTAGTCTCATTGGTTGCAATAGGATCAGCGATAGAGCGCGGTACTGAGCCTAGCGCTGCTTGATGCAGCACGTAATCAACACCTTGACAGGCTTTCGAACAATCAGTTAACTGACGAATATCACCCTCTATAAAAGTAAAACCTTCCCACTGTTCAGCGCTTACTAAACTTTTTACTTCATCTAAGTTGTGCTGAAAACCTGTGGCAAAATTATCCAAGCCTACGACGGTTTGGTTAAGCTTTAGTAAGGTTTCAAGCAAATTTGAACCAATAAACCCAGCAACACCTGTAATCAGCCATGTTTTTTTATCAGTTAACAGTTCTTGTTTGACTTGTTCATACTTTGACATAATGCTTTCCAATCTTGATGTATGGATAATTTATAGACGAATATCAGTGTCATCTTTGGCAAACAGATACTTCAGATCATACAAGACATGGTTATCACGACCTAGCTCTCGGATGGCAGAGACGCCCATTTGCGCAAACTCTTTGTGCGCAACCGCTAGAATAATGCCGTCGTATTGACTATTACTTGGTTTAGATATTGGTGCTATACCGTACTCATGCTCAGCTTCGCTCGCATCTACCCAAGGGTCGTAGACATCAACGTCGATATTGTATTCTTGCAGTTCATGTACGATATCAATAACTTTGGTGTTACGCACATCAGGGCAGTTTTCTTTGAAGCTTAATCCTAAGACCAAGACTTTAGCGCCTTCAACCTGAATACGCTTTTTAATCATGGTTTTGACCAGTTGCGTGACCACATACTCACCCATGCTGTCATTCAAGCGACGTCCAGCCAATATAATCTCTGGATTATAACCAATCGCTTGTGCTTTATGAGTTAGGTAATACGGGTCAACACCGATGCAGTGACCACCGACGAGGCCCGGACGAAACGGTAAAAAATTCCACTTGGTGCCTGCTGCTTCTAAGACTGCTTGGGTATCGATACCCATTTTATTAAAGATAACGGCTAACTCATTAATCAAAGCAATATTGACATCTCTCTGGGTGTTTTCAATCACCTTTGCTGCTTCCGCTACTTTGATGCTTGCTGCCTTATGAGTACCAGCAGTAATAATTAAATTGTACACTTCATCGACAAAATCAGCGACTTCAGGTGTTGAGCCTGCCGTTACTTTTAAGATATTGGTAACGCGGTGCTCTTTATCACCAGGATTGATACGTTCAGGACTATAACCGGCATAGAAGTCTTGATTAAACGTTAGTCCAGAAACTTTCTCTAACACCGGAATACAAACTTCTTCTGTGGCACCCGGATAGACGGTCGATTCATAAACCACTATGTCGTCTTTTTTAAGTAGACTACCGATTGCTTCTGAGGCTTTAATTAAAGGCGTAAGATCAGGCTGTTTATAATCATCAATAGGCGTCGGTACCGTAACAATAAAAAAATTGCAATCTTTCAGCGCTTGTATATCGGAGCTATAATTCAAATGCGAGGCTTGGGTCAGCTCTTCATCACTGACTTCTAAAGTATGATCTGTACCTGCATTGAGCGCTGCAATACGTTCAGCATTGATATCGAATCCCATTACCGAATGATGCTTACCAAACTCAACTGCTAGAGGCAAACCTACATAGCCAAGTCCGATAACTGCTATTTTCAAGTTATTTATATCTAGGGCGTGTCTTCAATTCATCTTACAATGAACGATAGTACACGCCAGATAAAGCATTGACTTAAAATTACGCGCT
>NZ_JADQAN010000048.1:0-5033 GCF_022129425.1 Psychrobacter sp. Ps1
TGTAGCTTTATGGGTCGATAGACGTAGCTTTATGGGTCGATAGACGTAGCTTTATGGGTCGATAGACGTAGCTTTATGGGTCGATAGACGTAGCTTTATCAGCACTATACGCCTTTAACAGTAAAGGATAGCGAGGACTTAAAAGCATTTAAAAACATTAAAAACATTAAAAACATTAAAAACATTAAAAACATTAAAAACCCTTTTCTTTTTTTAATTAAGAAGAAAAACAAAAAGCGATAAATAATGCTAACGTCTAAAGCTCATAGTATTAGATCGAATCTGTTGTTTAGCAACACTAAAACCGACGTTTATAGCCTTCTGTTGATCCTCAGACAGCTCTTTGCCATAACTGCTCATAAATGTATTTAAAGAGCCTTGTAGAGCCTCTGAATGCGTTCTATATTGATCAGCTTGGTGTAAATCACTTAGACCTATCAAACTATGCTTAAATTGCTGACAAGTATCGTTAATCGTGTCGGTACGATGTTTAATGGCTAACGCTCTATTCAGCTCTTCGTTTGCCTCATCGTTGATATAACTATCCAGTGATTTGATATAACGGGGTGCTGATATGCTCTTAGCTATCATTCTACTGACTCCACCAACATTACCTAAGTCACCTCTAGTCTTGCTATCAATGGCTTCGCGCTCTTCATCTAGATTTTTTATGAAGGTGTCATAATGTATTTTGATGGCATCGTACTGGTCACGCTCTGCCTTTGGATCACGAAGCAAGTTAATGATGGCTTTGTTCTCAGTGACGAGTTTCGAGTCGAACCTGTCGATCATTCTTGTCATATAATCACGAGGATACTCATCATTCGCTTTGTTTAAACCGAGCCTTTCAGCGAAAGCATCAAGTAAATCGCTTTGTCGATAATCCAGTTTATCAGGGTAGTCATCTGAGCTTTCACGGAAACCAGGTCTGAGTCGATTTTTCTCCCTTACGCAGGGGGCGGGGGCGAAATAACCTAAAGCAAGAAATGGAGTTGGCATTTTAAATTATCTCTCTCAGTAGTCACAAATTCTCTAGGACACTTGGTATGACTGCCACAACAGATTATTTGGTATATAAATATGTTGCTTCTATATATAGTGTCATTGCTATCCAACAAAAATAGGGTTTTTCTAATAATATTTAGGAGGTTTTTGCCCTATGAATAGTTTTAAAAGGATTTTGGTTATGCTGATTTATAATCATATTAAATAAGAAGGCGTGTCTATGAAGTTTGTTTTTGAGAAAATTGCTACGTTTATTTTGGGGTTAGTCTTCTTATGGCTTTTATTTATGTTCTTAGGCTGGGTCTGGGATCATAAAGGAGCAATATTCATGCTTATAGTTGGAATGTTCGCTATAGGTATAGTAGTCCTCTTTTTAAGTAATAAAGATACGAGTGCCGTTAATAAAACTGAAGAAAGTCTTCATTCTGATAAAAAAGAAGTACCAACACTAGACATTAAGCTAGATAAGGCAGAGGTAGGTATGAATGAATTAACTCATATGTTGCAGATAATAGACCCTGAATATATTCAAAGTACACTTTCACGAATATATACAGATGTAGAAAGAAAAATCGGTAGAGGTATAAGCCAAGACGAGAAAGCTCTAATTGCTGTAGCAATATTCATAGGCCTAACTCAAGCACAAAGTGATAGCAACTTCCGTATTAAAAAAAGTAAATCTCTTGCAAGGGCAAGCTCATTAGCTGTAATGCGAGCCTTAGCGTTTAACATTGATGAAGAAGCTTCGACAGGTATTTTTAGAGAGAAGTTAGATATTTCACAAGCTATTTTAGATAAAGAAATTATCAATACTATTGATAATAATTTGGATGATAGCAATTATTCAAGAAGTACATCTCGCGTCGTGCTCTTAGCCACTACTGAGTTCTTACATGAAATAGGCTTCGATGTTTGGAAAAACAAACTTGATATTGATAGGATTGAAACAAATGTAGGGATCTTATTGAACAATGTATTAAAAATAGTAGCAGGAGATGGTACGGATGAGGAGTCATACATATTATTCAGGATTAGTCTAGATCTCTGTAAAGCTTATAGACTGTACAATGAAGAATCAGATGATTTTGTCGCTTTATATTATACAAGCTAATAAACCACTCAAGACAGAATACTTACCGAGACTACTCCAGGTTCTGTGTGAATTTCACTTAGATTTAAGTCATATTGATACAGAACAGACTTTTTGGGTAAGAAACACTACATGATATAAAATAACGATTGAATATATAAGGCAGTCTAATGAATAAACAATTGTATAGTTCAGCGATAAACTTGAAAAATAAGGGCGATTATGACGAAGCTTATATTCTTTTAAAGCAATACCATGACCTATTAGATGACCCTAGTTCTGATTTAGTTAAGACTTTAGCAGAAGTTGCTTATCTTGCAGGTAGATTTGACGACTCAACTATTAATTGGATAAATTGCATAACCTATTCTATAGTTGATTATATTGAATCACTTCCTGAGTCAGGCATAGTAGATAATGGTATTCCTAATGAAATGGCTAGTTTATTTGGTATGCCTGCTCAAACACCTCACACCAAACAAAAATTAAATGATTTAGCTTATAGAGAGGAACTCGTATCTAAGTTCTTTAGTAAATGTATACACTTAGGTAATGCTTATATAGCTGCTAAAGCGGATGTTGGTGCAAGAGATGCTGTTGTAAACCTATTAATAAGTCATGACTCTAGTCTTACGCCTTTTGATGCGGCTAAGATATTTGATCATAACGCAGCTTGTTATAGAGCAAGTTTGATTAGTAAGGATACTAAACAACAGCCTTCTAATATAGGAGTTAAATCATGTAGCCTGAATTTCAACGATCTTTATTTCAACCAAGGTAAGAATACTGCAACTCAATATGTTAATTGGGATTATATGATGCAAATGTAAATTTAAGAACGATACTTCTAACCTAATTTATACTTACCCTTTTTTATATATTTTTGTTACATGTAATAAAAGCAAAGAGGAAAGTTTTATTCTAAACTCTAGAATAAAACTTTCCTCTACTATTATTTTCCTTTTTTAGATACATAAACACTATCTTTAACTAACCTTGATATATCTTGTCTATCTATGTTTTTTTCTAAGTAGGCCTTTTCTTCTAATTCTAAGACTGTCTCATATTCAGATTTACTCAATGCGATTTTTAAATTATTCTTTCTTAAAATGTCATAGAAAGCACCGTTAAAATCATGAAATAATGAACCGACTATACTTTTCCCAAACTTTTGATGTGGGTTTACATTTCCTTTGCTATCTAAGAGAAATCCCTCACTAATAAAGTAATTGCCATCTTTAAGCCAATAAATATATTTATCCGGTTTAAATTCTTCTTTTCTATATGCGTTTAAGTATGTATTTTCATAGGTGTGACTGTAATCGTCGTATTCATCTTCACCTATAGTGTAGTCAAAATACATATTGCTAACATCATTCGGTCTTCCACCATGAAAGATCTCATCTCCATACATTGAATCATCTCTATCTTTGGATCTAACGAACCATTCACCTGGCGACAAGTTTTTATAGAAAAAATCTATTCCTAATTGGTCTGCGATGGTTCTAACCATATTTTCTCTAGTCATATCTAGATCGTATGCATCATCTATCAGTTCTTTAATAGCTTTGTATACCTTGGTGTTATCGCTTTCTTCTAATCTACTCCTCTGTTTCAGTGCTCTGGTCAAGTCTCCATATAAAAGAAGTTCGCCAGAGTTAGTTCTTACTAATTCCAAATTGTTTCTTACGGTTAAAATCCTCTTTCCTGAAATAGTTAGATGCTCTCCTTTATGAATTACATTATAGGTAGGATCGAAAAAACCATCAAAAAAACCCATACTTCCTCCTTAATTTTATTTAAGATAACATATTAAAATTTATATGATATGTAATAGCGGTCAATAATCTAGATAATCTCTAATAGGACGCCTACCAAACTGTGAAGCGTCTTTTTTAAGGCGATTTATCATCTCAAACTCCCAACCACGATCGCTTTGACCTGCTGTACTAGTGGGGCTGACCATGTGATTATAGTCAGTAATGAACTGAGGGTTACGAGCAATGCGCCCTAATTGCTTATCGTTTAATCCTTCAACTGTGAACATATCTGCTGTATTTATACCCCTTTTCTCAGCCTCAGTAGTGATTTTTTTCTTACTTTTCTTAACCTTGAATTTAAATGTAAAACCTACAATTACACGTCCATCTTTATGTTGATCATAATCAGCTTGAATATCCGTATGCTTATTTATTTGATTGACGGCATGGTCTAAAACTCTAGCCTTGAAGTTATTCATTTTCTTGTATTGCTCAGTCTCAACACCTAGTTTCTTGCGAAGGTCATCCACTGATATTCTGTTAGTTTTACCGATTGCCTTCCATTGCATCATCAACTCATAGAGCCTGATTGAATATTCACTCTGTAACTCACTAACCTGCTTCAACTCATATTCAGTGTATTGCTCGCTAAGTCTTGTTATCAAGGGAATAACTGCATCTGTGAATTGTAGCTCAACCATACCAGCATCATCAATGTAGGTTATTTTCTGCACCCATCTGATCACATGACGAGCTAATTTTCCTGTCTGTTCGTGAATGTCTTCATACTCAAAATGAGCGTCAAACAATCCACTGGTAGCACTTTTTAGTGCATCGTATGAGGTATGCTTTTCCACTTTGAATTGTTCTTGATAGCTCTTGGCTTTAATTTGTAGGACACCTCTAGCATCAATCAACTGTTTTTGTTCTCTAGCCTCGATGATTGCTAGGAAAATAAGGCGCTGTTCAGGTATGCCAAGAGAATAGCTGGCACTGATTAATCTATTATCTTTAGTTATTAGCTGTTTATCGCTCATTTCATACTTTCCATAGTGAATGATATAGATACTATAACCCATAAAGCTACAAAATGTATAACAGTGTAGCTTTATGGGTCGATAGACGTAGCTTTATGGGTCGATAGACGTAGCTTTATGGGTCGATAGACGTAGCTTTAT
>NZ_JADQAN010000049.1:0-4608 GCF_022129425.1 Psychrobacter sp. Ps1
TCGCTTAATCCCTCCTCATTTAGGATATCTTTCTCTATCTTAAGCTGTCTGACTTCTCGCTCAAGCTCTTGTATGCGACGCTGATCATCAGTTAATGCTAGACCTTTAGTTGGACGAACGCCTTGCTGCTCTTTTTTATACTTGCGTACCCAGTTGTCTAAGGTTGAGATGCCGATGCCTAAAGACTCGGCTACTTCTGCAACTTTGCGATTGTGATCAACCACTAAGCTAATGGCTTCTAATTTGAATTCTCGGGTATATTCTCTACGTTTGGTAGTCATACTGTATTCCTTCTTTGGGGTAGTATAACCTCTTATAAGCTGTCCAATTTTATTATGCCACTACAATATGTTATCCTTACCAATATGAGGATTTTAGTCAACTAATTTAGAGAAAATAATAATTTATACATATATGCAGGCCTTGAGTGTAAATATTAAAAACTTCATAAAAATAGCTTCGGATAAAGTCGAAGCGTTTTAGTAAGGACATCTATAGTCAAAATATCCTAAAAACGCTACGGTATTGCTGATATCAATTTTTTGTAGCCTCTGTCTGCGCAGGCACAGCAAGCAAGAAAAATTGATATCAGCAGTGTGTGATGTATCGATATTACTTTTCACTCACTATATTGAAATTGCGTTTATGACAGATACGATTAGTATATAGTTAAGTCTTTATAAAATCGATACAGCCCATATCATGAAACAGTTTAGGTAGATTATTCTCCATCCATCCTTGGCGTAGAAACTTAGCCTGTGCCCATTTTTTCTCGATAGGGTTTAGATCAGGGCTGTACGGCGGCAGCCATAAAATACGATGACCATGTCTGTTGAGTAGTTTTTGGGTACGTCTGCTTTTATGAAACCGAGCGTTATCCATGACAATCACGCATTTAGTTTTAAGACTTGGGATTAGCGTGTATTTGCACCAGTGGTAGAATATGCTGCTGTTAATATTGTGTTCAAAGTAATCAAGCGCAAACAGCATTTTTCCATAGAGAGCTCCGATGACATTCGTACGTCTCGAAGCTTGCCAGTTGTAGCTATCGATACAGGGTTTACCAATCAGTGCATAGCCATGAGAACGAATGGTTTCAGCCTCAAAGCCGCTTTCATCCATATAGACAATGGGATAGCCTTGCTGAGTAAAGCAATCAAGCCTACTCTGGAATATCGCTCTTTTTATCGGACACGCTTTTGGATGTTCCAAGGTCTTTTTTTTGACTGATACCAAGACGCTTTAAAGCATTAAAGATGCCCGTTTTACTACAGTTCAAGCGACGAGCTCTTTCATAGTTATAATCATCTGGGTATCTTTTTACGTCTTCAATCAATGCGTCATCAGGTATTTTAGTCGGTGCTTTATTTCTGGTTGTTTTAGGCGCTAATTTCTTCTGCCAGCTGTGAATGGTGCTGGTGCTAAGTCCATAAAATAGCGCAGCTTCTCGTATGGTCATACCATCAGTGATGCTAGAAAGTACCTGTTTGCGATAGTCTATTGAATAAGTCATCGTTTATTTCATTAAATACAAATGTTAATAAGATTGTATCGGTTTTATTTGGGTTAGACTATATTAGCACACCAAGTGCAACGCTAAGTAATGAAATAGAACGTCTGGTTTATCGTCTTAAACTCCAAGTGATTTCTTGGTTTATTGTTTAATATATCCTCAATAGTAGCCTGTATCTCTTTATCGGATACTTGTCTAAAGTCACAGCCTTTAGGCAAGTGCTCTCTAATCAAGCCATTGACATTTTCATTTGTTCCTCTTTACCATGAAGCATAAGCATAAGTAGAATCCATTATTAAGGCGACCTTCTGCTTTTTTATGATCAGCGAACTCTTTGCCATTGACAGAAGTAATTGTCTTAACTTCTATTCTAAATTAATTTAACATAGCTGCCGCTAGTAGATGAGCACTTTTTTTAGTAAATCATTTCATCTTAACCAAACAGGTCTTTCGCCCTATTACTGTCATAATGAATTATTTGTGATTATTCAGCAGTAATAGTGTTTGAGCTATGCTGAAGAAACCGTAGAGATAAACTTGGTAAACTAAGCGTATTAACCGGAGTTTATCATGACCAAGAAAGTAAGAACCTACAGTGACGAATTTAAAGCCGAAGCTGTTAAAAAGATAGCAGACAACAACGGCAATATTTCAGCGACCGCAAAGCAGCTTGGCATCGCCATGCAGACCTTAACTAATTGGCACAGTAAAGCCAATCAAGGCAAACTTATCGGCACAGAACAATATGATCCTGAGCTTATGGCAGCTATTCAGGAAATAAAGCAGCTCAAGCGGCAGCTCAAAGTGGCTGAAGAGGAACGCGAGATCCTAAATGAGGAGGGATAAAGCGAAGCACTGCTTCGCCCCGACGCAAGATAAGAGCTATGCTCGAATGAGGCGACGGCGTACTTCGCGAAAAACAGCTAGTCAAGTACGCCTTTATCAAAGACAACCAGCAAGTCTTTAGCATTAGTAGCATGTGCCGCGTACTACAGGTTAAACCCTCAAGCTACTATGACTGGCTGAGTCGTCATATCAGCTGTCAGCAGGTACATCGTAATCAGTGTGAGTTACTGGTTAAAGCCGCTCACAGTGAAACGAAAGAACGTTATGGCGTAGATCGACTGCATGCTCATCTAAGCGAGCAAGGCCACAACATTAGCCTGTATATGGTAAGAAGCATCAAAGAGCAACACGGCATTAAATGTCGTCGTCATAAGCGCTTTAAAGTGGCCACCGACTCTAATCACAACAAGCTGATTTACCCAAATGTGCTCGATCAAAAATTTGATACCAGTCGTCCTAACGAAGCTTGGGTTAGTGACATCACTTACATATGGACAGATGAGGGTTGGCTATACTTAGCAGGTGTTAAAGACCTCTACACTAAAGAGCTGGTCGGCTATGCTATCCACAAGCGTATGACAGCAGATTTAGTTTGCCGTGCACTCAATATGGCCATCAAGAACAAACGACTCAACCAACGGCTGATTGTGCATTCTGATAGAGGCAGTCAGTACTGTAGTTATGACTATCATAAGATCATTAAGAAGCATAAATTTAAGGGCTCAATGTCCAGACGTGGTAATTGCTTTGATAATGCTCCGATAGAGAGTTTCTGGGGCATATTGAAAAATGAGTTAGTGTATCATCAGGATTATAAAATGAGATTCGAAGCTATCAATGACATCATTAAATATATTGAGCTTGAGTATAATGAGGAGCGATCAGCAAAGGACTGCTTTGCAGCGACGCAAGGCAAGAGCTATGCTCGCAGTGAAACTAGAATCCAAAAGGGTTTGGGCTATAAAACGCCAAGACAGGTGTGGTTTGATTATTATCGTCAAGCTGCGTAATTAAAATCTCCCAAGTTTAATTCTACGGGATTGACGGCAGGGGTCATTTCAATAAGCAGACCCTATTATTCGAATCATATAGCTGATCATTAAACAAAAACTGAGCAGTACTATAAGAGAGCACTATGTATTAGGCTAAAAGCTTGGATGCTGCTAATATGCATATAACTCGACCTATATTTGGTCTTAAATTGAACCGTCGTATAATCATGCGTTAAAGCCAACAACCATTGGAGTTGTATGGATATCAATCAATGATCTTGGTAATAGGTAGATAGTATTAATGAATTGGGAACAGTGGATAGCAGAAAATAGAAAACAAATTGAGCACGTTGTGGAGTATGAAGAAAACTTTGTTAGAAGTATTTTAGCTAAAATTCCCGAAATAAGCCCCGAGGATGTCACTGCACAATTTCATTTTACTGATTCAAATGGAGGTAACAGATATATTGACTTTATGATTGTGAATGAGGTAAAGGGCTATCGATTACCTATTGAGTTAGATGGCTACTGGAAAGTAACTAATTATCACGATTTCAACGATATGTTGGAAAGGCAAAATGATCTAGTACAGATATACGGTGTTCTGCTGAGATATACCAATAATAAAATGAATCAACAGCCTGATAAAATAGTTAGAGAAATTAGAAAAACATTAGAGTTACAAGGTAAGAACCAATTGAGCCAAGAAATGCTAGAAAAGCAAGAACAACAGCGTGTTGCTGAATATCAACAAGAGCTCAACCAGCTAAAAGATGAGCTGATATAGCAGCAAGAAACACATATACAGTCTTCATCTACGATTACTAAAAGTGAAATTGCAAGCATTCAAGCAACGATTGCTGCTCTACAATCTAAGATAGAACAAAATAACACTCCAGCGAAAGTAGAAGTAGCAAGAGACAATATTGCTGTCAAGCACTCTAAAGAGCTTGTAAAAACTAAAGTTACAGCCAATCAAATGTTAGTAGCAGGTTCTGCTGGGTTAGTTATTGTCGCTCTAGGAGCTAATGCATTCTTTAGCAAAAACAAACAAACTAGTTTTGAGACGACTGAGAGTAGTTCACTGTTGCTGTTGACCACTACAAAGCAGAAGCGGTTAAGAGATTCAGACAACATAGCTTCAATTGATATGAAGCACTAAAATTTCAGTGCTCAATATTAGGGCGTGTCTTCAATTGGATAAGCCCTAAATAATAGTTACAATACCGCATCTATTGAGACGATGCGAGAAATACA